>JAEZMC010000254.1 GCA_023435805.1 Bacillota bacterium
TCTCCTCAGAGATGGATGAAATGCTCAGGACATGCTCGAGAATGGTTGTCATGCGTGACCGCTGCAAAGTCGGAGAACTGACCCAGGCCGAGCTGAACCAGAGCACAATCATGCGTACAATAGCAGGGAAGGAGGATGTAAATGAGTAATAACAACAATCAGAGTAAATCTGTCAAACCTGCTTTTAAGCCACTTGCCAGGAGTTTGCTGAACAACCGGTTAACCTTCTCATTGGTGGTTTTGCTTATTGTGGTGGTACAGAATATTATCACGACACCGACTTTTTTTAATATTTCAATCGCCAACGGTTTGATTACGGGTTATATACCCGATATTCTGGATGAGGCCAGCTTACTGGTTATTGTAACGATGGGCATGACGCTGGTTATAGCGGCAACCGGCGGCGTGGATATCAGCGTCGGTGCCATTATGGCGATCGCAGCCAGCTTCTGCGGTCTGATGCTCAATGGCCCGGAATACAGAACGGAGGTATTTCATAATCCCTATGTTCTGGCATTGCTGATAGGGCTGCTTGGCGGAGCGCTATGCGGCGTGTTCAACGGCTTTCTGGTATCGGGCTTGAAAATCCAGCCGATGATTGCCACTCTCATCCTGTATACGGCCGGGCGTTCGATATCAAAGCAAATCACACATGGACAAACCATTTATATTATGAATCCGGTGTTTAAATGGTTAGGGGTTCAGATACCTGGTGTACCGGTCAGAACAACCATTATCGTATCCGTTGCGATAGTTATACTTGTGGTGCTGCTCATAAAGCTGACAAGCTTGGGCCTTTATGTTCAAAGTGTAGGGATAAACGGTTCGTCCTCCCGTCTTGTAGGACTGAACTCCCGTGCTATTGTTTTTATGGCATTTATTATCTGCGGGATATTATCGGGAGCGGCGGGGCTTGTTGGATCCAGCAGCCTGGGAAGCGTGAATTCCGGAGAATTGGGTTTGGGCATAGAAATGGACGCCATATTGGCAGTGGCTTTGGGCGGTAACATGCTGAGCGGCGGCAAATTCAGCATAGCGGGCTCTGTTATCGGGGCGTACACTATTCAGGCTATTACGACGACATTGTATGCCATGAATGTACGCGCGGACCAGTTGAGCGTATTTAAAGCGGTTATCATCATTATCATCATTGTTGCCAGCAGCAATGTGTTCAAGGAAAAAATCAAAAGACTGGGCAGTAAAGTTTTCAGCAAGAATATGTCTGTCGGAGGTTAACAAAATGAAAGACAGTAGGAAAAGCACCATGTCGGGTACGGGTCTTTTGATAAAGCGTAAAGGCCTGAGCAACACAGGAGTATTGCTGCTGATTACGATTTCTCTTTTTGTCGTGCTTTATATTATCTCAGCGATCTTGTTTGTGAATAACAACTTCGCCAAATACTCTGTTTTTTTTAACTTTTTTAACAACAAGGCGTATCTGCTGATGCTTGCTCTGGGCTTAACCGTTGTGATGATATCCGGCAGCATAGACATCTCTGTTGGCGGGGTAACGGGATTGGTCAGTATGGTTATCGCCACGATGCTGATGGAAGGACAGGTGAGCGCGATATGGGCTGTCCCGGTGTCGCTGGGTATAGGCCTGGCGTTTGGCGTTGTACAGGGTTTTCTGGTTTCATATCTGGAAATTCAACCGTTCATTGTGACGCTGACAGGCATGTTTTTTGGACGCGGTATGATCAGTATGATCAATACCAAATCCGTGCCGATCTCTGACAAATTATTTATGAGCTGGTCAAGTGCGAAGCTCTATATACCGTTTTTATACAATTTGCGCAAGAACGGCACACACGACGTAGCCTATCTCACTCCGGCGGCCGTCATTGCTATCGTTGTTTTAATTGTTATGATCATAACGCTTAAGAAAACAAAGTTTGGACGTTCTCTGTATGCAATCGGAGGCAATCCCCAGAGCGCACTGTTGATGGGGATCAATGTCAAGAGGACAAAGTTCATGGCTCACGTGCTATGCGGCCTGCTGGCGGGTATCGGTGGCCTTCTCTACACCCTTTTTGCTCCGTCCGGCAATCCTGGGAACGGATATGGCTATGAAATAGACGCCATTTCCTCCAGCGTTATAGGCGGCGTAATGCTAAGTGGTGGTGTGGGGCTTCCTATCGGCACACTTTTCGGTGTGTTGATCAACGCGCTTATAGAGCGCGTAGTACCGCTGCTTGGTATTGTTGATGCTTCCTGGCCTAGAATTATCACCTCGGCATTTCTGTTCGCCTTCATCGTTCTTCAGAGTTTATTTGCCAGCGCCGGAATAAAAGGCGGCTTCAGGTTGATGCTGCCGGAGTGGATGAAGTTCGTGGGCAATAATAGGCATAGAAGAGAAATAAAATCGTAGCCTGTTCAGGAATGGTTATATATAATATATATAACTAAGGAGGGATTTTATGAAAAACGTAGTGATTACCGGCAGTACGCGTGGCATTGGACTTTCTATGGCAGCGGAGTTTCTGCGGGCCGGGTGCAACGTTACGCTGTCAGGCAGGGGTGAAGCGCTGCCGGAAACGGCCGCAGCTTCGCTGTCGCTTTTTAAGGAGAAATACATCTATGTCCCGTGTGACGTCCAAAAAAAAGCAAGTCTGCAAAACCTCTGGGACGTTTCCATGAAAAAATGGGGCGGTATTGATATATGGATCAATAATGCGGGGCAGAACGTGCCGCATGTGTTTGCGTGGGAAACGGGCGAAGCATATACCGAAAATGTTATAAAGACAAATATGAATGGTGTGATATTTGGCTCACAGGTTGCGGCGGCAGGGATGCTTAAACAGGGGCATGGCGCCATATACAGCATGGAGGGTCTGGGCTCCAACAACATGATCCAGCCCAAGACAATATTGTACGGTACCACCAAGCGCGCGTTAACGTACTTTATGAGAGGGCTTGCCAAGGAGCTGGAGGGCACGGGAATCATTGCAGGGCGGTTATCTCCGGGCATGATGCTGACGGATTTTATCACAAAATCGCCCGACGGTGAGCAATCTGAGGTCATATCAGATGAGAAGTTCAGAAAGATATTTAATATAATGGCTGATAAACCCGAAACGGTCGCTCAATTCTTCATACCACGAATACTCGGCAACACCAAGAATGACATTCAATTTGCCTGGCTGACAAACAGAAAGGCCGCATGGCGTTTTATAACGGCGGGCTCTCGCAAAGACAGGCTGCTTTAGAATGAAGAGGGCTGGCAGTTACGGATGCAGATATGCTAAGGAGTTACGAGGTTGTAACTCCCTTTAAAATTGGCTGTATTCAGGGATTCGGTGAACTGTTCCTGCTTTTGTTTATCCGTTCCTGCCAGAACGGGGGCTGACGGAAGATTATCTTTACCTGTCTGCTTATAATTCTTTTCAAATTCTCAAACACTAACCAATATACGATCATTTATACAAGGGCCGGGCCGACCGTGTTTTCCCCTGTCCGATCAGAGTGACCGGGCCTTTTGAATGCGGGTCAGCCCTTGAAAAGGTGTGTAGTGAGAATGACTAAACAATTGGAAACCTATAACCTTAAAAGAAATTTTGAAAAGACCGGGGAGCCTGAAGGAAAAGCGGAAGAGCCCGAAGAACGTCTGCGGTTTGCAGTGCAGCACCATATAGCCAGCAGAGACCACTACGACTTGCGTCTAGAATGGGATGGAGTGCTTTTAAGCTGGGCGGTGCCCAAGGGACCTTCCTATGACACCCGTGACAAGAGGCTGGCCGTACAGGTCGAGGATCATCCGCTGGAATACAGGAACTTTGAGGGGACAATTCCAAAGGGGGAGTATGGCGGCGGAGTCGTGATGCTATGGGACGAGGGCTTCTGGGAGCCTCAGTCGGATGTGGAGGATGGGCTCGGTAAGGGTTCGCTCAAGTTTGCTTTAAAGGGAAGAAGACTAAAGGGAAAATGGGCTTTGGTCCGAATTAAAGCGAAAGAGGGTAAGGCTGAGAACAGCTGGCTTTTGCTGAAAGAAAAAGATGATTACGCCAAAACCGATGACGGGATTGCGGAGTATATAACCAGCGTCAGGACCGGACGCACTATGACGGAAATAGAAGAAGGGGCGGCAGGAAAAACAAATATCACAAAAAATCCTTTCAACAAAGTCGATGTGCAGCTTGCAAAATTAGTAAGCAAGGTACCGGAGAGTGAGGAGTGGCTGTACGAGGTAAAATACGACGGCTACAGGATTGTTGCGTATCTGGAAGGCAGCAGCATTCGGCTTATAAGCAGAAACGGCCATGACTATACAAAGAAATTTCAAGCTATCGCATATGCCCTCACTGATTGGGCTGCCGGAAGGTCGATGGTCCTGGACGGAGAAATGGTGATCACGGATGCGAGAGGCCGGACAGATTTCCAGGCGCTGCAAAGCTATATGAGAAATCCAGAGGGCAAGGAACTTACCTATATTGTCTTTGACCTCCTGGCACTGGACGGCGAAGACTTGAGGGGGCATCGCCTGATTGACAGAAAAGAAACGCTTGAAGCGCTCTTGAAGGATTCACCCAATAACCTCCACTACAGCAAACATATCAAAGGAAACGGAAAGGCTGGTTTTCTTGCGGCTTGCGAATCAAATCTGGAAGGGATCGTCGGGAAAAAAGAGGATTCCGCATACAGGGGAACAAGAAGCGGTGACTGGATCAAGCTGAAATGCGATAACAGGCAGGAATTCGTCATTGGAGGCTATACGCTTTCAGATAAAAAAACGAGCGGTGTAAGCTCACTCGTCCTTGGTGTTTATGAAGGAAAGGAGCTGGTCTATGCCGGGCGTGCCGGAACGGGTCTGACCGTTAGGAGCATGAAGGAGCTAGAAGAAAAATTTGATGGTATCAGGAGGGAATCGGCTCCTTTCAGGCAGGCGCCGAAGCCCAGGAAAAATGAGAAAATAATCTGGCTTGAACCGGCTCTTGTTGCGGAAATCAAGTTTGCAGAATGGACCGAAGAAGGCCTTTTAAGGCAAGCAAGCTTCAAGGGCCTTCGGACGGATAAGAATCCCGGGGATATTAAAAAAGAAAACAGAGAGGATGAAAATCTGGCGGAGGAAGCGCAGACGGAGGATATGCCGGCAAAGGCAGCACTGTCAGATGTAAAAACGAAGGAAGAGCAATCATCCGGTAAGAATTTGGAGGGGCTGATGACAGCAGACAGGAAAAGCATCAACATTGAAGGAATAAAGATCACAAGTCCGGACAAGGTGATCTTTGAAGATCCGCAGATCAAAAAAGCCGATGTGGCGCGGTATTATGC
>JAEZMC010000055.1 GCA_023435805.1 Bacillota bacterium
AAGGCTACCAGGCCCCCCAGCTTTAATACCTCTGCCGCTCGGTCCAACTGCTTGTCCCAACCTGGTGTATTCATATCGATTTTGATGATTTCCGTATCCAATGTTATGTATCTCCCGTGTGCTGTTCAATTATATAATGATACTATTATACCACATAGTATTCCCAATACATTGCCTAATGAAGATAACCTTCCCAGATAGAGCCTTTTTGACTCGGGTACCAGCTCTCCGTATACGATGTACAGCATGGCACCGCCTGCAAAACCGAGGCAGGAGGCAGTGAGCATGTGGGATATTTCCCCAAGCGCGGCTCCGAGCAGTGCGCCTAATCCCATCGGCACTCCGGAAAGCAGCGTATAGGTGAAGGCTTTTACCCTGGAAAAGCCGCCCGCCCGCATAGGCACGGCCATGGCAATGCCTTCGGGGATGTCGTGCACAATGATGACGGCAGTGATTGTAAAGCCGAGGCTGATGGAAGCTTCAAAGCCTGAGCCGACTGCAAATCCTTCCGGAAAATTGTGCAGTGCGATGGCAATGGCCATAAGAACACCGGCTCTCAGCAGTCCGGAGCTGTTGCCGCCCTTGAATAGTCTCGATTGTTTCAGTGCATTCTCTATGAGGACAATCGTACCGATACCCGTCAGTACGCCTGCAAAGGTATACAATGTGCCGCCCAGCTCGAAGGCTTCCGGAAGCAGCTCAAAGCAGACAACCGCTGTCATCAGCCCGGCAGAGAACTCAAGAATAGTGCTCATCATCCGACTGCTGGTTTTATTAATCAAAAAGGCTGAGAGTCCTCCTATGCCTGTACCGGCAAGGCCTGAAACCAGCCCTAGCAGTGTTATCTTCAATAAATGCTCCACACCGGCACCTCCGGAATAATAATGGGAATTTTCCTTTATCATTCTATTCGCTATGGAGCAAGATTATTAATGTGAGGGGACACACCTCAACAAAGATGTATGGCTATGGTGCCCCAGGAATGTCCCCTTTTGATCAATCCTCGTCGTAGGAAGCGCTTCCGAGTTTTTCCGACTGGTCTGCTGTAATAAGTGTGTCGATGATCTCCTCCAGGTCGCCGTCAAGGATTTCTTCTATTTTATATAGTGTCAACCCGACTCTGTGATCCGATACACGGCCCTGCGGGAAATTGTAGGTGCGTATCCGCTCGCTTCTGTCTCCGGTTCCCACCTGGCTCTTTCTGGCCTGGGCAATTTCTGAGTTCTGCTGCTCCTGGGCTATTTCATACAGCTTTGAACGCAGTATTTTCATTGCCTTATCCTTGTTCTTATGCTGCGAACGCTGATCCTGGCACGTTACCACGAGACCTGTGGGCAGGTGTGTAATCCTGATGGCGGAATCCGTTTTATTGATATGCTGTCCGCCTGCGCCGGACGCCCGGTACGTATCGATCTGCAGGTCGTTCGGATTGATATCCACATCCACTTCATCCACTTCCGGGAGTACGGCAACCGTAACAGTGGAGGTGTGTATCCTGCCGCTGGATTCGGTAGAAGGCACGCGCTGCACCCTGTGTACGCCGCTTTCATACTTCAGCCTGCTGTACGCGCCGCGGGCTTCGATGGAAAAGACCACTTCTTTGATGCCGCCGATCTCAGTCTCATTTATGTCCAGTATTTCCGACTTCCAGCGGTGGCGTTCGCCGTACCTTGTGTACATCCTGTAAAGATCCGCTGCAAACAGAGCAGCTTCTTCACCCCCTGCACCACCTCTGATTTCAACAATAACACTGCGGTTATCGTTGGGATCCTTCGGTATCAGAAGCTGCTTCAATTCCTTTTCTATCGATTCCAGCTTTTCCCTGGACTCCTCATATTCCATTTGCACCAGCTCACGGAAATCTTTGTCCAAAGTACCGTCAAGAAGCTCTCTGGCTTCCGTGACATCAGATTTGACTTTTTTATATTCTCGATATTTTTCAACGATTTCGCCAAGCTCGGAAAACTCCTTCATCAGCCTGCGGTATTCGTCCTGATCGGCAATGACCTCCGGATCGCTCAGCTTGAGGTTCAGTTCCTCAAACCTGTTGTCCGCAATGTCCAATTTGTCAAACATAAAACACCTCTTGGATTGAATTATCGGTGTTTAATTATAGCACATATGAAGGAAGGATGAAACAAGAAAATCCCGTTTTGGGCTGCCATTTTGCTGCCGGACAGACCGAACCATATATTTTTGTATATGCTTTCGTTCCTGCTGCCGTCTGCGCATGCTATTAAAAAGAAATTCCAGTGTGTTCGGAAAATCAGTCAGTATAATAATTTATCTCTATAGAGAAACAGGCCGCGGCGGGACTTGAACCCCGCTGCGGCCTGCCGGCCTTCACACATCATGCTATTTGATTACTTCAATATAGCCGTTCAGTGATTCGGCAATTATGTTAACCCTTTGAAGGGCATTATTGTAATTCTCCGTCTCAGCTTCCACTTGCTTGCCATAGCCATCGGTTCTGGGCATGTCACGGTACAGAAGGTTTGGTATCAACAGATTGATGCCGCCGTTGGAGGTGCGGGCCTTTACCTTGTAGCCCCTGTTTTCCGCATCGTTCATATTGGCTTTGATATCTGCATTTTTCGTCTTCAGTACCAATTCTACCTCTGGTGTGCCGTCGTGCGGCTGCAAGTTTTCAAGCAGTATTTTTCCATTGACGGTGCTGATTCCGAGCTTTTCCGCCTTTAGATTTTTGATGTCGATCATGGCATTCTTGTTATTGATGTCAATATTTTTGCCGATCAGGTAGCTTATCGCTACTCTGGCGTTTTTCGTATCGACGGTAACCTTGCTGCTGGTTACACCTGCCAGGTCGATGGATGCATTTTTTGTAATGCTGACAAACTCTTCCGATAATGTATCCTCTACATTAATCTTGCTGTTCTTGGTAGCCAGGATCAATTTATTGAACTTCACAGACGGAACGAATACATCGTATGAAACGCTCAGATTGAAAGTATCCGGTTTTGCCAGCTTCAGAGATACCGCGTTGTTCTCGTTCGTGAATATCAGCGTATCTTCGGCAGCAGCCTGGGGAGTGCGAATTTTTGCCTTGATCAGAATCCTGTCCTCCTCATGCTTTTTAACGGTGATAGAACCGTTTGTGGCCTCGAGTTCAAGATCCGTTCCTTCCACTGCCGCGGCTTCATAAGTTTTTTCAACCAGTACACAGCTTCCGAATATGTTGAAGGCACCCGTATCGACGAAGCTTCCTACAAAATCAACCACCTTGTCGACTACTCCATATGTGGCGGAAGCAACTTCCTTACCGACCTTTTCCGCCTTGGTACTGAATTCATCCACCATTTTGTCAAAATCCTTCTGATTGTAGTTCTTTGAAAAGTCACGTCTCCATTCGTTTATTCTTTCCCTGAACTTTGCCACTTCATCGTAGTAATCGTTATGCGGCCGATGGTGCCTGGGGCCGTGGAAGCCTGCATATCCGTTTCCGGGGTTCCCTGCATTGCCTGCAGGCGCCTGCTTCGCATCCAGAGCCTCCAGAAGCTTTGCAGCTTCATCACTGTTGATTCTTCCTTCCTGCAGCATCTTGAGTATCATCATTCTTTCTTCACTTAATGACATGTTTTTTTACCTCCTGAAATTTTTTATTAACTCATTGCTTTTACCGGTTTTCCGGTATCCGTCAGATTGTCCGTGTTATTCCTTTAACAGGTTCAGTGCCTCTTCGACTGAAATCTCGCCATCTTCCAGCCGGTCCAGAATCTCTTTCCGGCGGCCCGGCATCTCCGCCTCCATGAAGCTATCCTGCGCATTGCTGTAACCCAACGCGTTTGCTGCATCCTCCAGTCTGTTTTTCACAGTAGGGTATGAAATGCCAAGCTCCTTTTCCACTTCCTTTATATTGCCCCGGCATTTTATAAAGGTCTCGATGAAGGATTTCTGCTCTTCGGTCAGCCTGCAGAACCTGCAAAGCTGAAAGTGCCCTTCGATCCTTGTACCGCAGCCGCTGCAGCTAATGGAAGTAACTTCGGTGTTTTGTCCGCAGACCGGGCATTTTCCAAGTGCTTCTCTTGCCATATCTACACTCCTTATCTATTTAATGTTCTATAACAGTAATTTCAATATAATTAATATGGACATTAAATAAATTCATTATTCTGCCAACTATTCTATTGCTATATATTTCAATTGTCAAGGTTCTTATGTTAATAGAATTAATACAAACATTAATTTTATTAAGCTTACACTTAAATATACGCAATATAATCATTAATGTCTCATAAAATTTTAATAATTTGTTTAAATGATGTGAAAATAAGAAAAGGACTGCTCCACAACTGTAAAATACAGGTGCAGAACAGTCCTGCAGGGTGTTTCTTTACAACTCCCGCCGGCCTTCCAGCGCTTTTGCCAGTGTCACCTCGTCGGCGTATTCCAGATCGCCCCCGACCGGAATGCCGTGTGCAATACGGGTGGTTTTTATACCCAGGGGCTTGAGCAGCTTCGAAATGTACATGGCAGTGGCTTCACCCTCAACATCGGGGTTGGTGGCAAGGATGACTTCACGAATGTTGCCGTTCCGGATCCGCTGAAGCAGTTCCTTTATCTTGATGTCTTCCGGGCCGATACCCTCCATGGGCGAAATTACGCCGTGCAATACGTGATAAAGGCCTTTGAATTCACGGATGCGCTCCATGGCGACAACATCCCGCGGGTCTTCGACCACGCACAGGATACCATGGTCACGGTTGACGCCGCTGCAAATACTGCAGGGATCCGCCTCGGTAAGGTTGCTGCATATAGAGCAGTAACGTGTCTTGAGCTTGGCGTCCCGGATTGCATTGGCAAGACTTTCGCTTTTTTCAACCGGCAGATTCAGCACATGAAAAGCAAGCCTCTGGGCAGTTTTATGGCCAATGCCCGGAAGCTTTTCGAATTCTTCGATCAGTTTTGCTACAGGCGGGGCATAAAAGTAGCTCATATCAGAACAGCCCGCCGAGTCCGCCAAGTCCGCCTGTAATCTTGGACATTTCGCCATTGACCATCTCATCGGCCATGCGAAGTGCTTCATTTACAGCAGCCAGTACCAGATCCTGCAGCATCTCCACATCATCCGGGTCAACAACATCCGGGTTGATAACGATCTCCTTGATCTGTTTCTTGCCGGTTGCGATTACCTTGACAGCTCCGCCGCCGGCAGTAGCTTCAACTTCTTTTTCCTGCAGCTCTGCCTGCATTTTTTCCATATCCTTTTGCATCTTCTGAGCCTGCTTCATGAGATTGTTCATGTTGCCGCCGCCGCCGAAGCCTGAAAAACCGCCCTTTGCCATTTAAAATCCTCCCAAATATCATATTTGCATGTGTAAATTCAAATAATTATCAAATATCATTATATGAAAATTGCCCGTTACATACAAGGGCTTAATCCCATATTTGAACAGAATGTAACGATTCTTGCAGCTTGTGTGAAAACCGGCCGGAGCAGTTGCCTGTCTATTCGTCGATAATTTCGAGGGGAAGGCCGGTTTTTTCCGCGAGGCTCCGGGCTTTTTGCACCAGCTTGTCCTCTTCGGAAGGCTTTTCCTTAGCCGGTGTCTTATTGAAGCTTTCTTCGTCCAGGCACATGATTTTCATGTCACGGCCTGTGATTTTCAGGGCTGCCTCTTCGATCACCTCCAGGTGCTCGGGCTTTGAGACCAGCGTTTTGGTAAAGCTGTCCTTTGCTTCAAATATAAGGCCGATGCAGTTCTCATTGAGCAATACCGCCTTGGCATTGAGCAGGAAAGTATGGATCTTCATTCTGCCCATACCTTTCAAATGTTCCATAACTTTTGGCCACAGCTTGAATTCGGCAGCACTGGCAGGGGATACCGCAGCCTGCCTGGAAGCCGGACCGGTATTTTGACCCGCTCCCGGAAAGGAGCCGGAGGACGTTTCTACGGGTGCAGGTGAACCTGCCGGGATACCTCCGGGCGAGCCCGAAGCAGAGCCGCCGCTGACTTGTGCCATGCTGCCGCCGGTATTATCCGATGGGCTTGGGGCTGAAAACATTTCCCGGGCTGCTTTGCCTGCCGGGTGGCTGCCTGGGACGAAATCACCGCGATCCAGCCTGCTTTCAAGCGCAGCAAGCCTGTCCAGCACGCTGCCGTCAAATGAAATGCTGCCGCAAAGCTTGATTAAAGTTACCTCCAGCAGCACACGCGGATTTGAAGCCCACTTAAGGCCGGACTCCAGCGCAGAGAGCTCTTTGACATGATAAACGATTTCCTCCTGCGATATGTGTTCCACCTGTCTTTTCATGATTTCGAGCACAGAGGCCGGCACTTCGACCAGATTGTCGCATTGGCCGTTTGTGGCTTTACATATGAGCAGGTTTCTGAAATACAGTACGAGATCGGTAACAAAATGAGCTATGTCGCGGCCGTCCAACACCAGGCGGCCTATATTTGCAAGAACGGATGAAACATTTTTATCCAGCATGCTCTCGGTAAAATCCGTCATGAAGGTATCATTGACGATGCCCACAACGGAAAGCACGTCGTCGTAGCCAATCCGGCTGTTTCCCAATGAGATGCACTGGTCCAGCAGGCTGATGGCATCCCGCATTGCGCCGTCGGACATGCGTGCTATGAGCCCGGCTGCGTCACCCTCCAGTGTTGAATTGTTTGCGGAGGCGATTTTGTTAAGCTGCTTTACGATGCTTTCGTGGGAAATGCGCCTGAAATCGAACCTCTGGCAGCGTGACAGTATGGTTGCCGGGAGCTTGTGCGGCTCGGTCGTTGCAAGTATGAATACCACATGCTCCGGGGGCTCCTCAAGAGTCTTGAGCAGCGCATTGAACGCTCCTGTGGAGAGCATATGAACCTCGTCGATGATATAAACCTTGCGTTTGGCCATTGTGGGGGCATAAATGACTTCGTCCCGGATGGAGCGCACATTGTCGACACTGTTGTTGGAGGCCGCGTCGATCTCCAGCACATCAACACAGCTGCCTGCCAGTATTTCCCGGCACACCTCGCATTTATTGCAGGGATCGCCTTGATTGGGGTTGAGACAGTTGATCGCCCTGGACAATATGTGTGCCATGGTGGTCTTGCCCGTTCCCCTTGTGCCGCAGAACAGATAGGCATGGGCGATCCTGCCCGTACTGACGCTGTAGCGAAGAGTTTTCACCACATGCTCCTGCTCCACTACGTCCTCAAAAAGGGTCGGACGCCATTCCCTATATAAAGCAATATATGCCATTTTGCCGCTCACCTCGCCGATTGTAAAGGGTTTTTCTTTAATATTATATCATAAATGTGAAGTAAGAAAAGTCAGTTTGCCCGTGGCACCGTTGCGCGCATGGATCCCGCTTTCAAGGCTTCTTCCCGGGGAAATGCCTGCAGGCGGGGCATTCCACCTGATTTGCGTGAAACGGAATCGCCTCGGCCGGAGGGATGCCTTGCTGTATGAAATCAAAAAGGGATATACCTTTTCGTATATCCCTTTATTGTATAATTGATTGGCCGTGCACCTGTTGTCGACTTACTTCTACAGACGTTACCCATATAGTTGGCTCTAACCAGGCATCCTTGCGGCACACGCAAGTTACTGCTTACCGTTGCTTCCTTCCGGACCTGGCGGGGTTCACAGGCTTTCGTTGCGCAAGACCCAATTATCATCGCCACTTGCATGGGGCTGACCCTACAAAAATAAAGCCTTGAACAGGAATTCAACCCTGCTGCAGCGGATTGCAGGTACAGGGCACCGCTACCTCCCCGTCTAGCACGACCAAAGGTTAAACTCAAGCAATACTATTAAATTATCAATGCAGACCTTCGAAAGCGTCTACTAACCTATTATACTCAATATACCGGATCTTATCAACATATTTCAATTCCGCCGGGCAAGTATTTTTTAGGTTTTAAGGCAAAAAAATAAAGCACTTGATAAATATTTATAAATAATACCGATAATATAAGTGCTTTACAAGATAATATGAAATCAGCCATAGTCTATATTAAAAGGAGGAACAAAAATGAAAAATTAGTATTATTGGCTGTGGCAATATAATTGTACCACAATTTACTAGAAAGATATATTAAATTTCTGTAACATTTAGAATAAAGATAGAAATTTTATTACATGCTCAATACCGATTTTCCGAAGCAGGTCATGGACAAAATAGGAGAGAGGAAAGAGCGCCAGAAGGAATATCTCAAAAAGGAGCAGCCGGTTTTCCTGCCGCCAATACCTCAGCCTGGAATAGGAACGGGTAATGTCTCTTAGCTCACCGATCTTTTTTTCCAGGATGTTATACCGGTCTTCCAGCTCATAGTAAGCTGCCAGCTCATCATAGGCTCCTCGCATCGCCAGACCCCTGCAGGCCGGTACAGGCCTGTCGAATAACCGGATCCCTGCTGTGCTTTCGTGCTCGAACCGCAGTATGTGTGCAAGGGTGGATGCGAACTTTCGGGTACCGGTATGCAAAGCACCGCGTTGAAGCTCGGTGATCAGATTTTCAGCTTCATCCAGCAGTATTGCCACATCGGCTTCCACCTTCGACAGCGCTACCGACCTCGCAAGAACAACGGCGATAATGCCTGCCAGACAATCGGTGAAGAGATACTCTTTGGAGTTATCCTCAAAGAGCGCTGCAGTATGTCCCTTAACTTCTTTTATTGTATGGCTTTCATAATAACGGGCATACATGGCGTAATCCATATCTCCCGTAATGGATCGGAGATGCTTCAAAAAGCTGCCGGTTTTATCGGCATCAAAATTTTCAAAAGTCACGCAGCCAAAGGAGAACAGGTATACCTTTCGTCCGGGAAGCCTGTATTTATAGACCTCTGCAAGCTGTTTGCCGCCAATGACGATACAGTCTTCCCAGCTTTCGGGTACGGGCAGCTTGAAAAAAGCGGCAACCTTTTTCAAATCAATGCGGGATGAAATTTTGCAGCTGAGAAATTGAACGGTTTTCATTCGATTCACCCCTCCTTAGCGCAGCAGCTCTGCCAGCATCAATACAACCTCCACCACAATCAGCAGCACGATGACCCATTCGACGAACAAGCCCCGGATGGAGTGGCTGATCGAAGAGAATCCGCCGATAATGTTGTTGAGCACATCCGTCTTCTTAGTCAAAACCGTATACCTGTCATGGAGCTCAAAAAAATCAGCCATTTTTTCATAAAATAGGGCTGCATTGCTGTTGCTCCAGGTAATATCGGGCTTATCCAATATCATGATATAATTGAGGGTATTATATTGATGCCTTGCCACCCTTGCCGTTGTACGGGCCAGCTCCCGGTTACCCACCCTGAGCTGCCCTCGTTCGAGGCGGTCAATCATGGTTTCAAGCTTGTCAAGAATTTTCCCCAGCAAAAATTCAATTTTTTCCATGGCAACCGATTTGGCAAGCACGATGGCTACCAGTTCTGTATGGAACATTTCATATTGAGGGACCACGGCAAAGGTGTCGCTGATCTCCAGCCCAACAGAACTGTTTTCACGGATTTCAAAATCGTCGGTATATTTTTTCCATTCCTTCGTTTCGATATCCCGTTCAAAGTCCCTGATATATTCAAGCAAAACAGGCATATTGCTTTCCGGTATATTCACCAGGACAATACTGCCGAAAGAGAACACCATGACCTTTTGGTCCTCGGTGAATTCACGCCTGAATATCGTATGCAATATGTCGCCCTGCAGAACAAGCGGTTCCTCCCAGGTGTACTTTTTGGGGATCCCGCATTTCACGGCTATTTTATTGAGATCGATCTCATTAATGACAGCATACGCCTTAAATTGCAGGTTTTTCATGATTGCGGCTCCTCCCTTGTAAAGCTAACCATATTTATGATAAAGTAATCATGAAATAACTGGACATACATATTCTATTGTATGCAGGTGCGGTGCATCCTAGTAGGGTGTGCTGCTGAATACGGAGATAAAGGAGAGGTTGCATTGAAGGTACGCAAGGCAGTGATCCCGGCAGCGGGAATGGGAACCAGGTTTTTGCCCGCAACAAAAGCTCAGCCGAAAGAGATGCTTCCGATTGTTGATAAGCCGACCATACAGTATATCGTTGAAGAGGCGATCGCGTCGGGGATTGAAGATATATTGATTGTCACAGGCCGTGGAAAGAGAGCGATTGAAGATCATTTTGACAAGTCCTACGAGCTTGAGGACATTTTACGGAGAAAAGGAGATGAAAACCTGCTATCCCTGGTGCAGGACATTTCTAACCTGGTCAACCTCAATTATGTAAGGCAGAAGGAGCCCAGGGGGCTGGGGCATGCTATCCACTGCGCGAGGTCGTTCATTGACAACGAGCCGTTTGCAGTGCTTCTGGGCGATGATATTGTCGATTCCGAGGTACCCTGCCTGCGACAGCTGATGGATGTGTATGAAGAATATAACACGACTGTTCTGGGAGTGCAGCACGTTCCAAAGGAGGACGTTTCAAAATACGGAATTATCAAGGGACTACAGGTCGGCAGCCACATTTACAATGTATCCGACCTGGTGGAAAAGCCTGAACCGGACAAGGCGCCTTCCAATATTGCCATTTTGGGAAGGTACATCATTACACCGGAAATATTTACCCACCTGGAAAAGGCCGCTCCCGGCAAAGGCGGAGAGATACAGCTGACAGACGCGCTGAGGATGCTGCTGACATCAGGCTCCATGTACGCGTATGATTTCTCCGGCAAGCGGTACGACGTGGGCAATAAGCTTGGCTTCCTGGAAGCGACCGTGGAGTACGCCCTGAAACGTGAGGACCTGCGGCAGGAATTCTCCGCCTACCTTACGAAAACCGTTAAAAAACTGCAGGATTGAAGCAGAAATTCGAATAGGACGGCATATTAGTTGTAAATAATACCTGTAAAACATTTTGCAGGTATTTTTTATGAAAAAATACAAGGTTGCTTTAATGCTGCTGCTCGCTGTTTTTGCTGTGTTATTCATCCTGAATGCGGTTTTGATGTATGCCATTTTCGGCATCAATGTGTTGAATCCGCGCTCTTCCTTGGGGGACAGGAGGATAACCGAACAGGCGGGGGAGGGTGAATGGCCCGCGCTACTGTCGGGCTTAAGATCGTCCGCTGGTTCAGGGCCGGAAATAAAGGATACGGAATGGACTGTAAATCCGGACGAAGCTGCCGAACTAAATGAAGGCCTGCTGCAGGAGGGCAGTGCTCCTGGAAGCGGGACGGCTGCGGCAGCAACTAATGGCGGGCTGACGGGTTCGGGTATCCGGGCTGATATGCACCAAACCGCCGCATACTACCTTACGCCGGATGAAGTGGACTTTATGGGACACATCAGTCTGGAGGACAAGCTTGCCGCCATGGCCATCCTGACCCGGCTGGGCACTCAGGAGCTGGACAGGATTTATAATATGGCGCTGGATGGAGTCACCCATGAAGAGTATACAACCATCAAGGCAGCCCTTGATAAAAAGCTTTCCGCGTCCGAGGAGGAGACCTTGATAAGGATACTTGACAAAAACAAAATACTCTATGCGGATCAAGGCGGCTAAGCCTTAATATGCATAGAGTATTTTGCTTCAATACGAGGGGGATTAGATGATTGGCCTGTAAATATAGGTTACCGTGGAACCCTTGACCGTAACCAGAATGTATTTGGCCGAGTCGGTATTATCAGCCTTCAGACCGTCGATTTCATAACCGGTGGTGGACAGGTATTTCACACCCTTGTCCATGTAGCTTTCATTTTTACTGCCATTATAGAATACCCACACACTACGGCCCGTGCTCAGCTTGTATTTTGTAAGTGTTTCCTTGAATAGCGCCAGTTCAAGCTTATCGGTAAAGTTGTCCGGCGAGTTGTCCATGAAAATAAATACATTTTTGCCTTTAAAGGTATTCAAATCCTCCAGGAACTGGTGCCATTGGGCGGAATCGCTTGTCCGCAGGCCTTTGTTCCTTGCATCCAGTTTGATGAACCTGCTGTTTTTGATATCCGTAAC
>JAEZMC010000073.1 GCA_023435805.1 Bacillota bacterium
CTGACGGGCAGAGCATCGCCCTTGATCCGAAAAGAATCAACTGCTGGCTGTATGATTCCATACCCGGCCACTGCAAAAAGATGGAGATTGATGAAATCACCACTATATTAAAAGCCGTTAAAAACGAAATTGAGCTGAAAAATTTTGAACGGTGTCAGATCAGTGACGGTATTGCAATGGTCAAATTCCTCCACTGGATTGAGAAGAATATCGGGAAACAGGAAATCACGGAGCTCACCGTGGCGGACAAACTTGAATATCTCAGGGCGCAGCAGCCTGATAACCTGGGGCTGAGCTTTACAACCATTGCAGCGTACAGGGACCATGGAGCCATGATGCATTACTCCGCAACGGAGGAAAGCAGGTATGTTCTGGAGAATAAAGGCCTGATGGTGCTGGATTCGGGCGGGCAGTACCTGAGTGGTACAACGGATATTACCCGGACAGTGGTTTTTAATGAATTGAGCGAAGAAGAAAAAACAGATTTTACCCTTGTACTGAAGGCACACATATCCCTTGCCTCCGCCAGATTCCTATACGGCGCGACGGGATCCAATCTGGATGTACTGGCAAGGAAGCCTTTGTGGGACGTGGGACTGGATTATAAATGCGGTACCGGCCACGGCGTAGGATATTGCCTGAGTGTGCATGAGGGGCCGCAGAACTTCAGCCCGGTGCCCAACAAGGTCAAGCTGGAAAAGGGGATGATCCTTACGATCGAACCGGGCATTTACAAAGAAGGAAAGCACGGTGTCAGAACTGAAAACATGGTCCTGGTGGCAGACGATCTTCAGAATGAATATGGCCGGTTTTTGAAGTTTGAAGCCATGACGCTTTGCCCTATCAGCCTGAAGGCGATCATTCCGGAAATGCTGACCATACAGGAGAAAAACTGGCTGAATGCATATCACGAGAAGGTATGCGATACCCTTTCTCCATACCTGGAGGGTGATGAAAAGGAATGGCTCCACGCGAACACATGCAGCATATAATTCACCTCCCTGAAAGCCTTTATGAAATAATGCACTGTCAAACCGGGGGAACCCGATGAAAAAGCCACAGAGGGTTGACGAATTGCCGGTAATGCTTTAGACTGGATTTAGAAACTGACGCAGCGGTTATAAATACGATTTATAAGGACGGGGCATATCAGTAAAGTGGTATGCCCTTTTTGATTTCTGGCCGCATAAAGGCGATTTCAGCCAGGGTGGCCAGTATTTTGATGTGTGTGGTACCGAAGGGAGAACAAAGTGAAATTTGAAGATTTGAATATTTGCATACCGATTTTAAAGGCAATAAAAGGGGAGGGCTATACAGCCCCAACTCCCATCCAGGAGCAGGCCATACCGGTTATCCTGGCAGACAGGGACCTGGTGGGCTGTGCCCAAACCGGTACCGGGAAGACGGCGGCTTTTTCCGTACCCATACTCCAGATGCTTTACGAACAGCAGGAGATAAACAGGCCGCAGGCGTTCCGCGCACCTTCAGGAGGAAATCCCAGGCGTCAGATCAAAGCATTGATACTGACCCCCACCAGGGAACTGGCCGTTCAGATCGGAGAGAGCCTGGAGGTGTACGGCAGATATACCGGGCTGAAGCATGCGGTTATTTACGGCGGTGTTTCACAGCTGCCGCAGACGCAGGCATTAAAAGCCGGGATCGATATTCTTGTAGCAACGCCGGGCAGGCTGCTGGATTTAACAGGGCAGGGTTTTATTCATCTGGATGGTATTAAGATCTTTGTATTGGATGAAGCCGACCGCATGCTGGACATGGGATTTTCCCATGACGTGAAAAAAATCATCGCCAGATTGCCTGAAAGGAGGCAGACCCTGCTTTTTTCAGCGACGATGCCTCCTGAAATTACAAGGCTGGTGGATTCCATACTGACAAACCCTGTTAAAGTGGCGGTCACACCGGTTTCATCACCGGTTGAGGCGATAGAGCAGGCAGTGTACTTTGTTGAAAAAAAGGAAAAGAAGCACCTGCTTGCCTATTTGCTGAAGGACAAAGCCATCACTTCAGCCCTCGTATTTGCCAGAACAAAGCATGGTGCGGATAAAATAGCAAGAGATCTGGCCAAAGCCGGAATCCAGGCAAAAGCGATCCACGGAGACAAATCCCAGACTGCCCGGCAGCAGGCGCTGAACAGCTTCAAAGCCCGGCAGACAAGGGTCCTTGTTGCAACAGATATCGCTGCAAGGGGGATCGACGTAGAGGAACTATCCCATGTGATCAATTATGATCTGCCCAACGTACCGGAAACCTATGTGCACCGAATCGGGCGGACAGGCAGGGCAGGACTGGGAGGAATCGCATGGTCCTTTTGTGATGCGGCGGAAAAGGACAGCTTGAAGGATATACAAAGGCTGATTGCCAGAAAAATACCGGTGGTTGAAGACCATCCGTATTTGCCGGAGTTGACCCCTTCAAACTGAAGCTAGAGACTATTTTGCCGGTCAAGGAAGCTGAGCAGGTCTATTTCGTGTTTTGCAGGCTGCGGAATTCCCCGGGAGTGACGCCCTCGAACTTCTTGAAAAAGCGGGAAAAGCTCTGATCGTTGTTATAACCCACATTCAGCGCAATATCCGAGACAGTCATATTGGTTTGCCGGAGCAGCCTTTTGGCCTCTTCGATGCGTAGACCGTTCATGTATTCGAGTATATTTTTTCCGGTCTTGCTTCTTACAATCCGGCCTACGGATGAATAGCTCAAGCCGGTGCTGGCTGCAATAGCGGTAGTATCGATATTGGCTTTGTAGTTTTTATGCACGTAATCCATCACCTTATCGGCATGGGGCCGGTTCATATCCTGCGTATCGCATATATACTGCAGTACGCCGGAATAAAATCCCATAAGCCAGGTTTGAATGTCCTCAAGTGTTTCCTTGGAGGTCAGTTTCTGGTATATATTGTAATCTCCGCCGAAAATATTCGCAATATTGATATTCTGTTCAACCAGGAATTTAACCGTATTGCCTATCAACTGGATAAAAATCTGTGTGATGTTGTCCGGTGAAATACCTTTTCGCGTCCTGATCTCGTTGATCAGCTCATTGATGGAGTCAAACACATCCTGCCTGGATCCCAGCCTTAAAAAGTTCAGGATATGAGTTTCTGCATGATAGGGGTAAAAATACCTTGTATCACTCTCGGAAATGCTGCTGTAGAAAATAATGCTGCCGCTTCCCTTCAGAATACGGTTGGATAAGGCCTCCTGAGCCTCCGAGAAGGAAATGCTCAGCGAATGCAAATCGTTGCAGAAGCTGCCCACGCCAATAGTGATGGTGTTGCTCATGACCTTTGCCACTTCCCTTTGCAGGGACTCAAGGTTGGATTGAAGCCGCCTGCCGGTGTTGTCCGGTTCATAGTTTTCCATATTGATGACTACGGCAATTTTGTTTTTTTCATACAATACGCCGCAAACATCAAAGGAAGGCTCGGTAATTTCTTCACATGCTTTAAGGATCATCATTTTCATGTAATACTGCTGATCATGTGAATACTTCTCATTGAATAAGTCGAAGCGGTCTATGGAAATAACGGCGCAAACTAAGTACTTATATTTGAATTGAATGCCAGCACTCAGCATTTCAGTAGAATTTGCCTGATCCAGATTCCCTTTGAGCAGGTCGGTGATATATTTTTCCTGCAGCTCACGCCGATTTTTTTCAAGTGCATTGGATAGTGCATCCTCCTGCTTTGCAAGGGTATCAAATACTCTGGAGATAACCGCCATCTCATTACCCGCTTCCTTGAAATCTACGCCTTTTCTCTTCCGGATATCGAGCATCAGCTTCTTCACAGGATTGTACATGCTTCTCGAGACAATATAGGAAAGAATGATGCCGATCAGCATCAAAGCAACCATTACAAGAATGATCCTGTTGACCAGGTTGCTGCTCTTTCCCAGCAAGCTGTCCATAGGAGTTACACCGACATAGATCCAATTATTGAATTCGGATTTGTAATATGTATACATTTGCTTTTTCCTTCCGATATCAAACAAAAAGTATCCCGTGGATTCCGGCGAATCCAATACTTCCCTGATATAGGGCCTGTCTGCCAGGGTTTTACCGATCAGGCTCTTGTCCTCATGGGATACAACGACGCCTGCGCCGTCTACAATGAAAACATAACCATTATATTCTGAATCAATTTCATTCATGTGCCTGTATAGCTGCCGTTCAAATAAATTCACTACAAAAGCACCGTCGTAGTCAATCATCAGAGTCTTGAAAGGAAGTATGCAGGTGATCACGTTCAGATTGTTCTCCGGCAGCGTGACGACATTGTCATAAAGCCTGCTGTTCAGCCATAGGGTTCCGGACTGATCCCTGTTTTTGTTATATTCCTCAATCCAGTTGGTATCGGTAAATTCGTCCCTTTTTACTATACCGCGGTATGAGGTAATGACATAATCGGTCTGGCTGGCATACATATAGATAGACTGTATTCTGGTGTCGATGTTTGTTGTTTCACTCAGCATCTGGTAGACCTTCATCAGCTTTACCATATTCTCCGGGTGGTTTTTTATTTCATTGTACTGCCGAATGTCGAAGATCTCCAGCAGTGCGATATCCAGAGATATACGGATTGTTTGCTTGGTAATGGAATCGACCAGCTGATCGTTCAGCCTGCTGATCGTCTGTAGATTGATAATGGACGACTTGCTGATTTCATATTCGGAATAATCAATCATATTATAATAGAAAATGACCGCGGCGATAATGAGAGGGATTACTAAACAAATGGAAAACCCAAGAAAAGATTTTGTAAGCATAGGAAGTTTCTTCATTCAATCCCTCCCCAATGTATCTATTAACATAATATGATGAAATATTCAGAAAATCAAGCTGTATATTTAAAATTTGCCACAACCTTTACTTTTTGTCATTCTTTATAATGCTTGATTTGTAAGCGTTTTGGAGAATTTAATTAAAAAATGGAGTGTTTTTTCAATCATATATGAATCCATAAATACAGCTAAATATTGCTAACGACAAAAAATGATGGTAATAGAAAAAAGGTACTGTATACGAAAATTGTCCATAACACTATAATTAATATATGCCGGTAACAATTCTAATTGTAAGGAGAATGGCCAACGTGAAGATATCAAAGGCAACAAGTCCCCAAAAGAATATCGGTACGCTTTATGCGGGCAGAAAGAACATATTTTATTATCTGAAAAGGGATTGGATACTATATGCGCTCCTTATTGTACCGCTGGTCTTTTTATATCTGTTTTTTTACAAGCCGATGTACGGTCTGGTGATCGCTTTCAAGGACTACGGTATTACCAGTACGATTGCCGAGAGCCCCTGGGTTGGTTTTGCTGTTTTTAAAGAAGTATTCACCATGCGGGAATTTCCGCTGATTATGAGAAATACACTGGGACTGAGCTTGCTTGACCTGATATTCGGATTTCCAGCCCCGATTATTCTGGCAATATTGCTCAACGAAATCCGGGCAAAATCCTTCAAGAAAATTTCGCAGACATTGCTTTACCTGCCCCACTTTTTATCCTGGGTTATCATCGCCAGCATCATGTACCAGCTTTTCGCACCGCAGTCCGGACTGGTCAACATCCTGATCAACAGGCTGGGCGGGGAGACCATACCGTTCCTTACCAATAATACATATTGGGTTTTCACTTATGTAATGGTCGGTGTCTGGCAAAATGCCGGCTGGGGCACCATCATATATCTGGCTGCGATAGCCGGCATCAATTCGGAGTTATATGAAGCGGCAGTCGTGGACGGCGCGGGAAGGCTCAGAAAGATCTGGCATGTAACGCTGCCAGGACTAAAATCCACAATCATCGTCCTTCTGATTATTAATCTCGGAAGAATCATGGGCTCCTCCTTCGAACGATCATATAATATGGCAAATCCGCTAGTGATGGATGTTGCAAATGTTATCAGCATATTCGTATATGATGTGGGTCTGAAAGCGCTGCGTTTCAATGTTGCAACGGCAGTGGGGCTGTTCCAGTCCGTCGTGGGCTTTGTACTGGTTATTCTGACAAATTATATCGCCAACAAAGCCGGAGAACAGGGAATAACCTGATTCTTTCCGACGGGTCTGCCGGAGAATTTCTATTGGGAGGAAGAACAGATGAAATCGGATGTTAAAAGTAGTGTTTTTGATGTAATTGTATATAGCCTCATTGTCATAACCGTTTTGGTATGCAGTATTCCGTTTTTGCATGTATTTGCCCTTTCTTTGAGTGCAAATGATGCCGTCATGACGCAGAAAGTGACTTTATGGCCGGTGGGATTCAATCTGAATGCTTACAGCGAGGTTTTCTCCGATCACTCCATGCTCCAATCCCTGTGGCTGACGATCTATATGACGCTGATATTTACCGTGATTGGCCTTGTGATAACTGTAGCCATGGCATACCCGCTTTCACGGAGGGATCTGAAGGGCAGAAGCTTTTTCATGCTGATTATATTATTCACTTTTTATTTTAATGCAGGTATGATCCCGACTTATATCAACATACAGAAGCTTGGTCTGATAGATTCCATATGGTCGCTGATTCTGCCGCTGGTTTTGAGTCCATACAACATGATCCTGATGAGGACTTACATGATGACCTCCATACCGGAGAGCCTGGAAGAGTCTGCCAAGCTGGATGGCTGTTCACAGTGGGGCATACTGATACGCATCATACTGCCGTTATCCAAGCCGATCCTTGCGACGATAGCCCTGTTCTTTGCAGTCGGAAGATGGAATGCCTTCCAGGACGCATACATGTATATTACTACACGAGCCCGGTTCCCGCTTCAATTGAGGCTGTATTACCTTGTAAGCGCATCGCAGTCCACCGAAGCATTTTCCGCAGAAGGCAATGCCAACGCGTTCGCGCCTGAAGTGATGAAGGCGGCATCCATCATGTTTGCCACCATACCGATATTGATCGTTTATCCGTGGCTTCAGAAGTATTTTGTCAAAGGTGTTCTGATTGGTGCAGTAAAAGGCTAAATTACCTAATTATGGAGGATGCATAAAAGGTTTCATATAACTTGTTACGAGTAAGGAAATAACTGATAGTTTGAGGAGGTGATAACAAGTGATACTAAGGAAATTATGGACTGTTGTTCTGGCGTTTGCGCTGATATTCAGTCTGGCGGCCTGTGGAGAGAGCAAGGGCAACACAACCGCAACATCGGAAGGGGAGAGCGTTTCAACGGAAGCTTTGCAGGAAGTTGTTGACAAACTAGCGGAAGAGGCCCAGGCAGTCCCGCAGCCGGATACGAAGATTGCCGAGGCGGATTCCGCAACGGGTGAAGCTTCACTGGACACCGTGGAAGATAAGCTGTTAGGTGATTGGGTGGATATAAATGCTGCGGATCGCGTCGTGAATATTACAAAAAATGGCGATCAGTATCAGTATAAGGACTCTGACGGAGCCTATGCCGGAACCTTCAAGGACGGTGTATTGACAATTAAAATTTCGGATGCTGAAAATGACACGGCTAAGGTCTTTATCGATTCCAAAACCGGCAATATGGTTACCGATTACCAGGGCGATATTTATGAGTTCACCAGAAAGGTTAACTAGTAGGTTCTTGTCAAGCACAAGAAAAATAAATCAGGTAATAACAACCACAGGTTGTTGTTATAAAAAATGAGGGAGGTATGTATTAATGAACCGTAAGATTTCTGTTTCCGTCAGTCTTATCCTTGCTTTGTTCATGCTGCTTTCAACTTTTGCATTCGGTCTTGCCAAAGTAAGCATTACAAAAGTCGTATTCGATAAGACAAGCATATCACTGGAAGTTGGATCGACCTTTACTCCCGCGGTAACACTGACACCGAGCACCGCATTGAAAAACCAGTTGAAATGGACTTCAAGCAATGCTTCTGTCGCCGTAGTCAATTACAATGGTACGATATCCGCTTTGAAGGCAGGTACGGCAACCATTACAGCAAAAGCATCCGAAGGCAAGGCATCAGCAACGCTCAGCGTTACTGTAACTGCCAAAAAGGCTGCAGCAGAGATCAAGATCCCTATCTTTGAAAGAGGCAGACAGGGCCAGCAGCCTGCAGACAGCAGCTATTGGGCAAAATGGATCAAGGCTGAGGTTTTGAAGGATCTGAACATCAACATCAAATGGGT
>JAEZMC010000209.1 GCA_023435805.1 Bacillota bacterium
GTTCTTGCCCGAGACCGGTTTGGCTGCGAGGGGACGGTTCTCCCGCTGGCTGAGTTGGGGACAGTTCTCCCAATCTCGCATGTGGGGACAGTTCTCCAGTTTTTTTTGTGCAGGTTACAAGATCACCATTTTTCAGAATGTAGTTTAACTCATAACCGGGATTTGAATTTACATATACGGCACAATCCTCGCTACCTATACCACCGGCTTCCAGCAGGTCCTGCAAAGTAATGATCTGCGATATCTGCACAATGTCGCCGTCCCTGATGATTGCATCCTTAACCGCCGGATTTCCGTTAATATGAATGACGGTACTGATATCAACCGGATTGCCATTCAGCCTGACAGTCCCGGTATTATACCCCGGCCACAGCTCGAAGGCTTTTACCACTGCATCCTTTCCATCTTCCGCGGGAATGACAGAAAGATTATCGCCATAAGTGATTGCCGTATCAAGGCTGGATGGCTTTCCATTTACAAATATTTCAGCTGATTTTCCATATTCGCCGCGTACCAGCCTTTTTTCTCCGTTAACAGTAAAGCTGATGCTTTTTCCGGTTCTGCCAATCAGGTTACCGGCATCAAAACCGTATAAAATCAGCGCATCTGCCACAGTCAGTTTTTTGGAGTTGAATAGCTTAATTTTCTTATCATTCACCGTAACCGTCAAAAAATCCTTTCCGCGGTACATTTGGGCCGTTACTGCAATTCCGTAGGGCGTGATGGATTCCGGGCCGAATAGCTTTTTGTCATTGAATTTGATATCTCTGATCACGTCCCGGCCTCTTACCACAACTCTATCCACCGGCAGGCCCAACTGCTGTGCAAGCATTTCCGCAAAACCGGGTATGCGGCACCCGCCACCGACAAGAAATACAGCATTGGGGGCTTTGTGATTGTATTCCAGAATCCTTTGCGCAATCGTTGAGGCTAATATCTGAGTTGAGCCTTCTATAGCTTGAAGTACCTCCGACTGAGTGACGGTACGTTTAATCTTCAATATGTCGGTAAAAGTGATTGTGTCTTTATTCGATGACAGTGCTAGTTTAATTTTTTCTCCTGTATTGAAATCCACCAGATAATGCTGCGAGATTTTTTCGGTAATTTCATCGCCCGCTGTGGGAACCATGGCATATGCAACCACGCTGCCATCCTTGGTAAGCGCAATATCAGAGGTGCCTGCACCGATATCCACCAACGCCAGATTCAGCAGGCGCAGATCCGGCGGAATGGTGACATTGATTGCGGCAATAGGCTCTAGTGTTAGACTCGAAACCTCCAGCCCTGTTTTATTCATAACCGCATATAGGCTGTCCACAACAATAATTGGCAGGAAGGTGGCAAGAACGTCTGCTCCCAACGTTTTTCCCTTGTGGCCGATCAGCCTTGAAATAACAAACCCGTTGAGATAATAATTGATTACGCTGTAGCCAACACAATAAAACTGCGTTTTCTCCTCAGCTGAAGTTTCTTCGTCAAGAATCATCTGCGCACGTTGTATTCCTTCAATTTCAAGACTGCTGACCAGTTCAGCGTCGATCTCTCTGCTTTGCTCAAGATTTTTATCCACTCTGACCTGGCAGGTCTTGAGTACTCTTCCGGCGGCCGCAATAGCAACCTTTTTAAGCCTGATGCCAAGACGGTTTTCCAGCTTCTGTTTTACAGCGGATACAACTGCTGCCACCTGTTCTATGTCGTGTATCTGCCCATCTAACATGGCTCTGTTTTTATGTTCAAACACCTCAGTTGCAATAACTCTGAAATTTTTCTCTTCTTGAATGCCTACAACTCCGACAACCGTTCTCGTGCCGATGTCCAATGCGAATACGATATCCTCCGGATCATAGCTTGCCATCAGACTGGCTTCCGACGAGGCGTTTCCTGTGAGCTGGATGACTCTGTTACTCTTTTTGCCGGTGTTTTCTTTTTTCCTTACACCCGCTTTTTTCACTTTTTTATCATGCATCCCTGTTTCAGATATTTTACTATCTCTGGAGTTCATAACCCCTCTGCTCCTCTTTTGAACACAAGTATATTAACTCAATTAATTCGACAATAAAAACTGAAATCCTTCTCAGCCTGCGTTAATCAGACTATTTTATATGGTAAAAATGCATGTGCTAGTAAAAATGTATGTATGAATAAAAATAAAAGCAGCATCTGCTGCGAAATGAAATCGTTCCAAATAAAGACATTCCATCGGAGATAATAACAGTACGTGATTACAAGCTCATACGATGTATGGAAATTTCGTACGTGCTCCGAAGCTTGTCGGCTCCCTGCATCACCGGGGTATGGCAGCCTCCTCGCAATTTCCTTTAATTTCGGGAATTTCAAAGCAATTATTGTCCGTAGTTGCAGTAGGGGCGTATGTTGCATTTTTCACATAGTGGTTTTCTTGCATTACAGATCGCCCTGCCGTGGAATACAAGCTGATGACAGAAACTCCCCCATTTTTCAACTGGAACCACCTTCATCAAGTCATATTCGATCTTTTCGGGGTCTTCATGCTCTGTCAGACCAATTCTTTTTGACAACCTCTTTGCATGTGTGTCCACCACTATACCAGGTATGC
>JAEZMC010000164.1 GCA_023435805.1 Bacillota bacterium
ATCAAGCCTTTTATATAATTCACCTGAACTGTTGCTGGCGAAGATGACATTCTCCCTATCAAGCAAGCAAAACTTAGCAGCCATTTTTCTGGACATTATGTCAACACCGGGCCCTATCGCATCAACATCTACAATTATTGCTACAACACCAATCTTGCTTTCAGGTGTTTTGTCACTATCAAGTGAATACACCGATGTCCCAACCACAAAACATTTTTTTAAGCTGTTTTGTATGTCCAGAATTTTGACATTGGTGAAATATGCCAATGATCTTTCAGGTAAAACCTTTTTAATTTCGTCATCCTGCTCCAATCTTCCTGTCAAAGTTGAATAGTTACCATTCTCACCCGCTACAATGATATCAAGGATCCCATCTTTCATTCCCATCATATTTATTAAAAGCCGGTCTACATTTTTAATTTTCTCGAGCTTTTTATATCCGTCCTCTTCCATGAGATAATCCTGAACAGTAGGGTTATATGCAATATTTGTAAGTATTCTGTCTACCAAATGGTAATTTTCCTTCACGCTCTGCTTTACCTGGGTAATTATATCGTTCGTATACTCCATGCTTCTCTGTGTCATACTTTTTGAGACCTGATAGTATGTTATGGAAATGATAAAAAACATGACAAGAGCAGTAACTAAAGCCAGCAGCAGCAATTGTACCTTGATTGGAAGTTTTTTAAGTAAATCCAGCTTATTCACCGTCCTGCATAGGATATTTAAATATCTTACTTGTGTTGGATTACATTTTTATTATACATATGCTTGTACATGTTGTAAATAAATTCAACTCCTCAGATTAGCACCTAAGTACTTGCGCAAGCTTATCTTTATGCCTTTCACTGTACCTGCAATAATCCGTATTTCGCACTCATCACATTCATTAACCACCTGCATAATCTTGTTTTCAAATGCTGTCTTAGCCTTGAGTAAACTATCACATCAAATCATCCACCGAGAACGATCATAAGACTATTTGGAAAATATTTATAAAAAATACTTGCATGTGACGTTACGTAATGTATTATCTTATACATGAGGTGATGAATAGTGAGTCATGAACGGTTGTTAACCGTAGGGGAGCTGGCAAAGCGGTGCGGTGTGACTATACGCGCACTGCATTTTTACGATCATTGCGGTCTGCTGACCCCCAGTCGTTATTCCGACGGCGGCCAGCGGCTTTACGGCATGGATGATATGCTGCGCCTACAGCAAATCCTGTTCTACAAGGGGTTCGGCTTCCCGCTCGAAGAAATCCGTGACAGGCTGATGTCTATCAACTCCGCGCAAGACTTTGCTGATGTGTTATTGCAGGACTTTTTGTCACCGGCGCTTGGTAATTATTTAATCCAAAAGGGCATTGCATTGCCAGGAATGGAGGTTTAAACAAAATGAACGACTCAATATTGACGGTACAGAACCTGGTGAAACGGTACGGACCGGTAACAGCAGTGGACAACATCAGCTTCAGCGTTCGTCCGGGAGAAGTCTTTGGGCTGCTGGGGCCAAATGGCGCCGGCAAGACAACGACTCTTGAATGTATAGAAGGACTGCGTGTACCAAGCTCGGGCAGCATTTCGGTGGCTGGCCTGCATCCGCAAAAGGATCGCAGCGCTCTGCGCAAGGTGCTTGGTGTCCAGTTGCAAACCTCCGCCCTGCCCGACACCATGCTGGCCGGAGAGGCAATGGCACTGGTCTGTGCCTGGCACGGCACAAGCACCAGGCAGGATTTGATGGAGCGCTTTGGGATAGCGGTGTTGAAAAATAAACAGTACGGACATTTATCCACAGGGCAGAGGCGCAGGTTACATCTGGCACTTGCACTCGCCGGAAACCCCAAACTCGTGGTGCTTGATGAGCCTACGGCGGGCGTGGACGTACAGGGCCGGGCTGAGCTGCACGGTGCGATACGCGAACTGAAAGCTGCGGGCGTGACATTACTTTTAGCCACCCACGACATGGCGGAAGCGGAAACGCTATGCGACCGCATCGCCATACTGATCGGTGGAAGGCTTGCAACGCTGGGGACGCCGGAACAGGTAACGGCGGCTGGCAGTGCACAAACCCGTATCACGCTGCGCACACGGCACAACAGCCTGCTGAAGCAGGGCGGCATCCGGCTGGCGACCTATCTGAACGAGACGGAAGGTTATGCCCAATGGCTGTGCCGGGACACCGCACCCGCCGTGATGGAACTGCTCGGAGCGGCAATGGAAGCGGGCGATCCCGTGGATGATCTTCGGGTGGAACGTCCCTCACTGGAAGAACGTTTTCTTGAAATTGTAGAAGGAGGCAAACCGGCATGAAAGCTTTTTTAAAACAACTCACCATACAGATACGCATGGATGCGCGTGACAAAGGTACGTTTCTGGTATTCTACATCGTACCGCTGGTGTTTTATGGAGTGATGGGTGCGGTATTTTCCTCCATCAACCCCCAGATGAAGCAGACTCTTTCAGCCACCATGGCTATTTTTTCAGTAACAATGGGCGCAATGCTCGGGCTGCCTCCGACGCTTGTGAAACTGCGGGAGGCAAATGTACTGCGCGCCTATCGCATAAATGGCATTCCGGGCACATCCGTGCTGCTCAGCGTCGGGATCAGCGCACTGCTCCACCTATCGGTCGTATCGTTACTCATCTCTTTTTCCGCTCCCATTTTTTTCGGCGCAAAGATGCCGCCGCATGCGGGGGGTTTTGCAGCTGCGCTTATCATGCTGCTGCTATGCAATGTATCGTTGGGATTGCTCATCGGTGTGTTCGCAAAAAACCAGGCTGCAGCGGTAATGTTTTCTCAGGCGGTTTTCCTGCCGTCAGTAATGCTGAGCGGTATGATGTTCCCTGCAAGCATGCTGCCCGAGCCGCTGATGTATCTTGGCCGAATACTCCCCGCCACCCACGCCACGCAGGCGTTCAGCGGATTGGCCTACGAACTTGCTCCGGATTTCAGCGCACCGCTCGCATTGCTCATTATGCTGGGTATAGGTCTTGCGGCAGCTGCAGCCACCGCATGGAGGTTTGGAAAGATCACACAAGTCAGTTGAAGTAAACCCTGACCGTGTATCTGTATGAATGGTTCTCAACCTTATTATCCGAGCATACATAACAGACGCTTACAATGGCCCCGTGCCTTTGCACGGGTGCCATTTTTTCATGAATTTCTACAGAAATGTCAGAAAATACCCTTTTTTTGTTTTCCGAACGTCTGAAAGGGGTATCTATACTATTGTTTTGTTACAATAACAGGAGGACACCAATGTACTTCAGACCATATGCTGTTCCAAATGACGGTACTTTAACCAGCAGTAGGTATTCGCACCCTCCTGGCAGACTTTCCGAAGAATATTTCATAAGCAAAGAGCTACTGTTTAATTATTAAAGCCACCAGCCGGAGGATCAATATGAATACTAAAATACTTGTTGTTGACGATTCATCCACTGACCGCATGATTATAGGCAATATGCTTGGTGATTTCCATGTAATAACTGCGTGTGACGGTTTGGACGCTATGAAGCAAATCGACGGTAATCCGGATATCGACCTGATCATACTTGATTTGAACATGCCGAATATGGATGGTTTTCAGGTTCTTCAAAGATTAAGGGCCGATGCAAAATACAGCCGCCTGCGGACCATCATATTGACCAACTACGATGAGATTGACAATGAAATAGAGGGCTTGAGGCTCGGTGCCGTGGATTATATCAGAAAGCCCGTAAACATAGACTCATTAAGAGTACGGATAGATATCCACATCAAATTGAAGAGCATGCAGAAAAAGGTTGAGCAGGATAATGAACTGCTGGACTCCATGGTTCTACAGAAAACCATGGAGCTGGTGGCAACGCGCGATATCACGATCCATGCGCTTATAGGACTGCTGGAGGTCAGAAATATCGAGTCGAGCAATCATACCATGCGAACGCAAAGAATGATGAAAGCATTGTGCGATCACCTCCAGACAAAAGACCGGTATAAAGCCATTTTAACCGACCCCTACATCAATGAGCTGGTGACCACCACACCTTTACATGACATCGGCAAAGTCGGCATCCCGGACAACATCCTGTTGAAACCAGGCAAATTAACCCTTGACGAGTTTGAGATCATGAAAAAGCATGTGGACTTCGGTGTGAATGCTTTAAAAAACGAGCTGTATGACGACAAAAATATGCCGGATTTCATAAAAACCGCCATTGAAATTGTCGGCGCACACCATGAAAAATTTGACGGGACAGGATACCCGCAGGGTTTGGCCGGAGAAGCCATCCCCTTGCCGGGGAGATTGATGGCTATCATTGACGTATATGATGCGCTCATGAGCAAACGGGTATATAAACCGGCCTTCGAGCATTCTTATTCGATCGCGCTCATAAAAAAAGGAATCGGCACGCACTTTGACCCTGATATTGCCGCCGGATTTTTAGAAATGCAGGACAGAATATATGAAATCACCCGCCAATATATGCAGGAGTTACCCGATGAGGAGGCATAGCCATGCGGAAGCTTCTTTTTTGTATCGGCATCCTGATTTTTCTGTTTTATGCAGCATGGCCCGGTTATGCCGGAGAAACCGATATTTTATGGACGGAAGCGGAATTGGCTTTCCTCAATAATCATCCGGTTATCCGGCTGGGTATCGACCCTGCTTTCGTGCCTTTTGAATTCATTGACCAGGATGGCGAATATAAGGGGATCACCGCAGATTATATCAGCAAAATAACAGATTTGACCGGACTTGAATTTACCGTTGTAAGAGGCCTGACCTGGCCTGAGGCCTATGACAGGGCAATTTCAGGAGAAATCGACGTCCTGCCCGCCATATCAAAAACTGCTGACAGAGACCGATATTTTATATTTTCCAACCCGTATTATTATTTCAAACGCGTCATCGTCACAAGGGACACTAACAGCAGCATCAAAGGCATAGAGGATTTGGAGGGGTCTACCGTTGCTGTCCAGCGGAATAGCTCCCATCACAGCTATTTGATTTCGCATCCCGGTATCAGCCTCAG
>JAEZMC010000176.1 GCA_023435805.1 Bacillota bacterium
GATCAAAGCGTGTTGAACCTTCCCGTCTTTTCACGGTACAGCATCAGGACAAACACCAGTGTGACGAAGGTCTGTGCGGTAGGTACGACGCTGTAAATAATGGGGCCCAGTAGCGGGATTCCGCCAAGCAGACCGAGTATGGCACCTGCGATGGCTGCTGCAATCCCGATTACCAGGAAGACAAGCAGTACAGTCCAGAAACTGCCCTTTACAATCTCGATGGACTTTCTGGCGGCTGCGACAACCTCAAGACCGTCCACCACCATGGCTGAAAACCACATGCTGATCAGCAGCCCGAATGCGATCAAAACAACCAGAAGCGCCAGCATGATGAGTACCGTTAAAGCTACTCCAACACCCTTCAGCAAAGCGACCAGCAAACCGAGTAAAAATATGAGAATAACGGAACCCAGGCTTATAACAAGCCCGACCACCAGCATGCCGACCATATACAAGACATATTTGACAAAGTTTCCGCTGACAGCAGTACCGACGTCGTTCAAGCTTGCACTGCCGGTTTCAAGACTTTTATTTACCAGACCGTAGCTGGCGGGAATAGATACAAACTGCAGCAGAAATGCCCATAATCCGCTGCCTGCCGCTACGACAGCAAAAAGACCCGAAAAGCTAGAAAGTATTTCGCCCGGGTTTGACAGGCTGCCTATATTGCCAAAGGTGGACCACAGCTTGCCCGCATCCATGACGGATCTTCCTACACCGCCAAGAAGATACGCCAGCGCCGTCAGTACAAAAAGAGGCAGGATCAGCATCCAGTTCTTAATTGAAAATCGGATAGCACCTTCAAGATATTTCATAATACACCTCCGTGTTCATCATAATTACATATATATACCAATATATACCTATTCTATAACGATTAAAAAATTCCTTTTTTATATTAATAAATAGGGCATAATTAACGGATAAAGCTTAATCCAACCGGAAAGACAAAATTAGGGTTCGAGAGCAACGGAAAGCTTCAGCTTCCGACTGTTTTTGCGATATTAATGACATTGCGCGTAAATTCGCTGCCGGATTTTCTAAAGGCTGGATTTTTAAAACCCAGTACATACTGGTCTGATGCAGCCGCTTCAAGACGCAGCTGACCGGCAATGCCTCGTATATCCGAGTTCCTGAAATCTGCCGCCTTGGTTATGAGAGGAAGCTTCGTGCGGTCCCGTACGGTTGAAAGCAGCAGTCTTCCCGTATCGTTGAAGCCGAGAATACGAATATATGCGGGGCCTCCGGTTTCGTTGAAAAAGTTGAAGAGATCCACGGTTAAGCCTGTCATGAGGCTGAATAGGATCCGTTGTATCCTGGTGCAGGTGTACCGCCTTGTACAGACTGCCTTTAGCAGTTCATCAAAGGAGCCTGCATTCTCTGCTGCGGATTTGAACCTGTTTTCAAGGCCCTCCTCCATATATGGCAGTGCGGCGATTTCTTCAACCGTCATTCTGCGAAGCAGGGACAGCAAAAGCATATCAAAATCCGTAGGGAGAACAGGGCCCCTGCCCAGCTCAAACTCGCGCTCCAGGATGGACAAAACAGTACCTGGCAGTGTCACGGCCAATTGCTTTTTTGCCTCCCGCCATGGATTTTCCGCTATGATTCTCCGGATGGAGGTGGCGCTGCTAAGTTCACCGGTCAGCTCGGCCGAATGATATTGATTTCCGATTCGTTCAAGGGTCAGCGGACGGATGCTGCTTTTCAAACGCCTGAGGGCTTTCAGGTATTCAATGCCGAGAATGTTGTTTGCGCTGTCCAGCACATCCGATAAATCGTCCCGGTCGTACTGTGCCTTGAGGTAGCTGGATAATGCCGACTGTCGTGCAGCCGGAAAGGACCTGCCCGCAGCCAGCTCTTGTTTCAGTGCCAGCTTGTAACCATCCGGCTCATCAGCAAGAATGGAGGCCGCTTCCATAAGCTTTTCCAGACTGCCGGACTCGCTGCCGAAACACAGCGAATCCACAGCGCCAAGACAGTCCAGCAGCTTGACGGCGCCGAATGCGAAGTATTCTGCACTGCCCATGGCATATGTAAACGGAAGCTCTATAACCAGGTCGATGCCGCAAAGCAGCGCCATTTCGGCCCGAGCCCACTTGTCAACCAATGCCGGTTCACCACGCTGTGTATAATTGCCGCTCATGACGGCTATGACGCAATCTGCACCGGATAATGCCCGGGATTGGCGGAGATGGTACAGATGTCCGTTGTGAAAAGGGTTATATTCAGCTACAATCCCCAGTGTTTTCATGTTTGCCTTCCATAGTTCAATATGACTTTGATATCCTGATTATAATTGCCGAAACCGGCGCCAAAAATGCTCACACCGCCTTTATTAACAGCCTCTGAGTCATTCTCGATCCTGAAGGAAATCTCCTTTCCGTAGGTTAGCTTCAAATCCGCCACCTTTACATCGGAGACTTTTATGCCGTCAATAAAGCTGCCGGAATCATTTATAAGGATGGTCTTCAATAATCCGTGGGTGGTGCCGAGGTTCCACCAGGCAGGAGTCAGAACACCCCTGTTTTTGCCGAAATCTCCCGGCGACGTCCAGGTGCCTGCAGAGAGTCCATTAATGTAAAAAGTTATGTCGGACGGCCAATTTTCGTTATATCCGGGTGCTTCCGAACAGATTTCAAGGGAAATCTCCAGGCTCTTGACCGTCTGGTTGCCCAGCAGGTAATTGGGCACCGTGTATTCCACCCAGCCGCTTCCAAACCAAAGGATGGAAGCCTTGGTATGCTCCGGATCCGCAAAATATCTGGGGTCATCCACAATGCCAATGATTTTTGTTTCCGAGGCCAGGCCGCATGTAGGGCGAACATTGAAGGAAGTGTACTGGCCTACGGGTATGGAACAGACATCGCGGTCATTGCTTCCGGCCATTGAACGGAAACGGATGACGGCGTTGTCGAGGCTTAGGCTGCATAATTTCTGCGTACCTCTTTTCCCGGCAATATTCTCACATTTTATCATGCCTGCGTTCTCGAGCTGCTGTATATGTCTTGTGACAATTGCAGAGGAGATACCCAGCTCTCCGGCGATTTCCTTTATATTCATTTTTCTTTTATCCAGCATTTGAAGAATGCCGATCCTGGTTTCCGAAGCAATCGCCTCGAAGAAGGCCAGGTTTTGTACCGATATTTCCAGTTCCATATGCCACCTCATTCTTATCCAGGAGATGAGTTCGGTTGAATGGCTTCCAACCTGTAGGTATTGTATAACACATTGGTTAATTATTCAACAATATTGTATCGATTCGACTAAATCAATCCAAGCTTTGAGGGTATAGGTATTGACAAATAGAGGCATCGGTTTATAATTTAATTATTAACAGAATGATAAATAAATTAACAAATAAGTTAATCAGAAGGAGAGTGTGCGATGACACAGGCTACAACTTTTCCAAGACCGGAATATCCTAGGCCGCAGCTGGTGCGCAAGCAGTGGATCAATTTGAATGGGGAGTGGGATTTTGAAATCGATCACGGAAAAAGCGGGAGAGCCAGAAAGCTCCATGAGGCTGAAAAGCTGAAAGGGAAGATTCTTGTGCCATTCTGCCCCGAAAGCAGGCTTTCCGGTGTGGAATACAAGGATTTTATGGCTTCGGTCTGGTACAGGCGAAATTTCGCAGTGCCGTCTGAATGGCTAGACAAACGTGTGCTGCTTCATTTCGGCGCGGTAGATTACGATACGGAGGTATGGCTCAATGGTATTTCGGCAGGAAAGCACAGAGGAGGATATTCGTCTTTTGCATTGGATATTACGGCGTATTTGAAGCAGGGTGAAAACACCATTGTCGTTTGTGCGGAGGATGATGTCCGTTCAGGTCTTCAGCCAAGGGGGAAGCAGAGCAGCGAATTCTATTCGCACAAATGCGACTATACCAGGACGACGGGGATCTGGCAAACCGTCTGGCTGGAATGCGTTCCGCTGTGTTACATTTCTTCGTTGAAATACATACCCGATCCCGAGAATGAATGCCTGCATATTGAAGGAAAAATAAAAGGTGATGCCGAAGGATGGACCCTGCATGCCGATGCCTTGTTTGCCGGAAAAGCTTGCGGCAGTGTGTCGGCCGTAATT
>JAEZMC010000190.1 GCA_023435805.1 Bacillota bacterium
GGGATCATCATAAAGCATCATACACAGATTATCATACCCGGCCAATGCGACCACATTCTCGAGTACTCCCAACGGACCGTGTGTGATGAGCTTCATGCCCTTCGGAAGGAACTCCTTCGAATATTCAAGACGGGAATAATCCGCCTGATCCGGATCCTGCCACGGATACCTTTCAAAGGATTCCCGGTCCGTTATCGCTGCATGCTCATTGAGTGATATGGTGGACAGGCGATGCGTATTTCCTGCTGGAAAGCAGAACTCGGACCCGTGTATATTGGCATAATCATACCCGAGGTTGTAAAACGCTTTCACCTTCACCTGGATGTCCTCCGGCGTATGATATTCAGGGTAGGCCGGGACTCCGGCAACTCTTGCGCTTAACGCATCCGACCAAAAGAACTCGTACAAGGTATACCTGGAAGGCTTCTGCTTCATTAATATTGCTACAATATTGGAGAAATCCGGTTCAAAACCCCTGGGTCTTAAAACAATCATTTTTACAGCTCCCCTATATTAGTCTTTCTATCCTTTCCTCTTTGTTATTTCAAAATTGCTCCGGCAGTCAACGCATTTTCTATTTGTTCAGAGAAGAACAGGTAGAGTATGATCGCCGGCAGAGAGGCCACAACCATCGTTGCGCCGATATGCCCCCACTGGTTCAGCCCTCGTCCGACGAAAAAGTTGAGCAGCCCGATGGTCAACGGGCGGAGTGCTTCCTTGCCGGTAATGATATAAGCAAGGAAAAACTCATTCCATGCATTTATAAAAGCCAGTATGATCTGTGACGAGAGTGCGGGTTTGATGGTGGGCATGATGATCGAAAAAAAGCATCGGTATATACCACAGCCATCAATTACGGCAGCTTCCTCCATCTCTTTCGGCAGGCTTCTTACAAACGCATAAATCATTAATACGCACAGGCCCATGGCGAAAGCGGAATAAGGCAATATCAGCCCGAGATGCGTATTTTTTATTCCAAGCTGCTGCAGTAAAATATAAAGAGGAATAATGATCACCTGTGCAGGTATGATCAAGCCCAATGAAAGATAGGATAAGGCCATATTTTTAAATTTCCAGTTCATCCTCGCCACACAATAGGCAAACATACTGCCGGCAACCACAACGATGATGACTGTGGCAAAGGAATAGATCACGCTGTTGAGCAAATAGGATATAAAATTGAATTGCGACAGTGCTTCCGGGTAATTTGAAAAATACCACGTTTTCGGCATACCGAACGGATTGGAATAAACCTCTCCCGATTTTTTAAACGACAGTGTGAACATCCATATCAGGGGGTATATCCACATCGCTCCGAGAATGACAAAAATAACGCTTATTATTCTTCGGGTGGTCTTCGAAATCACTTTCATTATCAATACTCTCCTGTCTAGATCTCTATTTTCTCTTTTGCTACAGTACAATTTATTCCTATGTTAATTGCTAGGCAGATCAATACAAAAATCACTGCCAGAGCACACCCTTTTCCAAATTCGGAGGTTGAAAACGCCAGATAGTACAGCTCATAGATAATCGTTCGCGAGGCACTGCCCGGCCCTCCGCCGGTCATGATCCTCACATGTTCAAACTGCCGCATGCATCCCATTACCGATATGATAAGGAGAAATTTAATGACATCCTGGAGCAAAGGTATAACAATTCTTGTGTTCGTCTGATAATTGGTCGCTCCATCCATAAGTGCCGCTTCGTAATAGGACTTTGGTATGGATTTGATGCCGGTATAGAAAAGAACCATGTTCAAACCGATATACTGCCATAAAAAGGCGAACCCGATCGCCGGCATTACGGTATTCAGATTTGAAAGCCATGGAACTGCGAGCTTGTCAAGTCCTATTGCCCTCAGTAATGTGTTGATGACGCCCCATCTCGGCTGATAAATGGCAATCCACATCTGTGCTATAACTGTAACCGACAATACTGCAGGAATGAAGCTGGCCGTTTTGAAAAATCGTCTGATGCCTCCTGACATATGGTCAAGTGTAAGAGCAAGTACCAGCGATATTGGCAACCCAATGAATAAATTATATAACACCAGTAAAAATGTGTTTTTCAAAGAAACCCAGAATTCTTTTGAATGAATAACATCCTGGTAGTTGGTCAAACCGACAAAGCCCAGTGCCTGAATACCGTTATGTTTTTGAAGGCTGATAAATATCTGTGGAAATAACGGGTATATTACAAACATTGTAAACAGTATCAGCGTAGGGGCTGAAAATATTAAAATAGCCATTCTGTTGGAGTAAAATTTCCGCATTGATTACCATTCCTCTCCATTTGTAAAGGAAATTGAAGGTAAACATATGCCAGCCCCTGAATTGGAATCGCAAAGAAGCTGGCATATATTATAAACCTTTTTTACTTGCCTTTAATATCATCAAAATTGGTTGCCCAGGTAGCAGCTATATCTGCTGCAAACTGCTCTCCGGAATATTGACCGGTAAGAAGCTGGGAACCAAGCTTACCGAATTCTGCAAACATCTTACTGGAGAAATAATAGTTTCCGAACGTATACTGCTTGATTTTTGCTGCATCGTGAATTTCGAGATTTTTCTTTGCCAGTTCGGAAAGCTTTGGTGTAACGTCAATGCCTGTCTTCAGAACCGAAAGCTGTGCGTTTTTCTCGGCTGCGGCAGTAGCTGCCTGTACGGCGCACATTTCGGCAAACTTCACGGCAGTCTCCACGTCAGCTGTTTTCGAATAGACAGCATATCCCGGATTCGGGGGCGTCCATACCAGCGTAATATCCTTGGGATCCACGGAATTGTTTATCTGCGGCCATGGAACCATATCCACGTTGTCATTGTCTGCAAAACCGCCGATATCCCAGCTCATTTGTATATACATCGCAGCCTGATTGCTGTTGAACAGCTCCATTGCTCCGCCGTAATCAAGGCTTGTAATGTCTTCAGGGAAGTATCCCTTGTTCACCAGGTCCTTGACACGGTTGAAGGCAGCAATTGCAGTGGGGTTGGACCAGTCCGTTTTTCCGCTGAGCAGATCGTCGACGACCTGTGGATTATCAAGAGCCAGCATCATTTGATAGAAGAAATAGGTAAATGCGCTGCTGTCTTTGTCACACATCGAAATCGGTATGATGCCCTTATTTTTGAAGGTTTCACAGAGCTTGAGGAAATCGTCCCAAGTCTTGGGCATTTCTGTAATGCCGGCATCGGCAAATACCTTTTTATTCTGGTATATTACAGGTCTGAAGTAATAGTCCAGTCCCTCGTCAAAAGCATACAGCTTTCCTTCCTCTGTCACACCTGCCGATTTCCTGTCCGGATAGTATTTATCAAGAAATCCGTCTTTCTCGGCATATGGCAGAAGATCGATTACATTTCCCGCATTGATGATCGGATACGTCACCGAGCTTGCCATAAAGAACACGTCCGGCATGTCTCCCGTGGCATTATATGTCTTCAGTTTGTTAAGCCAATCAGCAGATGTGCCGGTAAGCTCCCATTCCACCTCTACATTTGGGAATTGCTCTTCAGCTGCTTGCTGAATGTACTCATGAATTGCCTTTCTTGTGCCATCCCACAAACCCGACATGAACCTCAATTTGATTTTCTCACCTGAAGCCGCTGCAGTTGTTGAATCTGCTGGTACTGCTGCATTGGTTTGTTCCTGGTTATTCTGCGAAGAACTTCCGCATGCCGTAAGCGCGAAAACCATAACCATCACGAGCATAATCGAGAATAACCTGTGTAATCTTCTTAGCATATTGTGCGCCTCCTCCTCTTTGATTGTAATTGCCGTATTTCCTGCAAATAGCGTACTGGAGCTCTACAGATGCCGTTTGCAGGATCATTTCAGACATATGATACCATCTGCGCAAACCGGCATAAAGGTAATAAATTAATCATAAGAGTAATTTTGTCTTGTCTTTATTAGCTTTTCATTTTATAGAATTGCATGGTGGAACCAAATGGAAGCCTGATGGGTTCTTATTTTTTTATGATATTTATAAACTGGCTGGGCGTTAAGCCTGTCTGCTTTTTAAAAAATTTTCCGAAGTAATTTGAATCGCTGAAGCCGACCTTTTCCGATACAGACTGTACTACTGTGTTTCCCTCCATAAAAAGCGCCTTGGCCTTTTCGACCCTGACGGCATCAATGTATTTTCCTATGGTTATACCAGTGACCTTTTTAAAAACCGAGCACATGTAGTTACGTGTCAGATACATGTTTTTCGATATTTCTGACTCATTGAAATCCGGCCGGCAATACTCCTGTTCAATATAGGCTTTTATCCTTTCAACGGTTTTTTGTGCCGTACTTAATGATGGCCTGGACTGCATCATCCTTTCCGATGTGGTTATAAAAACCTGCCCGACCAGCAGGCAAACATCTGCTGCCGTCTCACACCGGTACATTTCCGTCAGAAGGTCGGGTGCCATATTCATATTGTTCGGAATACAGGCGGCCGCTTCCGATAGAATGGAGGAAAACTCGGACAGCACATTTTTTACAACAGCCATTGATGCGTTCAAATCCTTTATTCTGTCGAAAACATTGTTTACGATTCTGCATACGGCGTCTTTATCATATGAGTAAAGTGATGTCAGTAGCTGTTTTTTTTCGTCCACACTGAATACACTCACATGATCCATTCTTGACATTACATCCGTATACAAAACGACGGATTCCGGAAAAAGTAGCCTGCTTTCCACCGCCTCCTCTGCCAGGCTGTATGAATCCCTGATCTGGAGGACTTCGCTGCAAGCTGACCCGATACCGGTATAAACCTTTATCCCAAGATGATTATAAATGGATTTGGATATGTGTTTGCATTTTTCTTTCAGTATATTGACATCCAGGCGGTCATTTTCGCCATTTTCCCACAACACTCCACATATATCGGTATCAGACACGGAAAAAAGGCCGCAAAGAAAGCTGTCGCTGATCATTTCCTGTATAATGTTGGATACACCGTATTTCCACAGGTTGAGGTCTGCAGGACTCCATTCCGCAGATTTAGCGATCCTGAACAGGACAATGCAGTAACAGCTGGCTGACAGACTGATTTTTGCTATCCGGTTAAAAAGCTTTTCTTTTTTGAGGTCAACATTGCCATTTATCAGATCCATCAAAAGCTTGTCCTTGATCATTCCAAGGGTCATTATATCCGGTTCGCCCACAAGCCCCGCGTGATCGTCGGTCTGTTCCGACAATTGCTCGAGCAGTTTGCATACGTCGGAGGATTCAACAGGCTTTAACAGATATTCTCTCGCTCCGTATCTGATGGCTTGCCTTGCATACTCAAACTCTCCGTATCCGGTCAGCAAGACTACCGGTATTTTAATCGCTTTATTATAAAGGTATTTCATAAGCTCCATGCCGTCCATGATCGGCATGCTGATGTCCAGAAAAACAAGGTCAGGTTTTGAATTCATAATAATTTCCAAAGCCTCCTGGCCGTTTTTCGCTTCCGCGAAGACTTCACAGCCGTACTGGTCCCATGGAATCATATTTTTAAATCCCTGACGAAAAAAATACTCATCGTCGACAATCAATATCCTTTTCATAAGCTGCCTCCAATTTCCGGTGTTGTTAAAGTCATCGGTATTTTTACGACAACTTCCGTATACCGGCCTACCTCTGACATGATTGTCAGTCCGTAAGCCTTTCCGTATAAAAGCTTCAGCTTTGTATCCACACTGGGAATTCCAAACGACCCGACCACATCGTGTACACCTTCGCCGCTAAGAAGCTTGTTGATTTTTTCCTGTTCCATCCCCATCCCATTGTCCCGAATGACGAAAAGGATATCCTGTCCTTCGGAAAACCCTTTAAGCTCAATACATCCGCCGTTTTTAGGCTTCAGTCCATGGTAGATTGCATTTTCCAGTATTGGTTGAATGGTTAATTTCGGCATGATATAATGCATGATCTCCGGCTGTATGTCAATTTTATAATCAACATACTCTATATAACGGTACTTCTGTATGGACAAATAACTTGATGTAAGGTTTATTTCATCCCTGACCGTAATATAGTCATATCCGTGGTTAAGGGTAAGTCTGTAAAAGCTCGCCAGTTTTTTGGCTGCATCGATGGATTGTTCCTTAAGATCCAGCTGCTCAAGCATGATAATCGTTTCAAGGGAATTATACAGAAAATGCGGGTTGATCTGGGCCTGAAGCAGCCGGACCTCATATTCCCTTATAAACCGCTGCTGCAGGTTCTTTTCCACCATTAATGCTTTTATTTGGCTCATCATGTTATTGAAGACTTTTCCCAGCTTTCCGACCTCATCGTTCGAATTGGTCTCAACGCGCAAATCAAAGGTCTGGCTGAGACGAAAGCTTTCCATTATGCCGGACAGCTTCAGGATGGGTGTCAATACCGACGCGGATATGATATAGTTGCTGATGATTGCAAGCATCAACCCAATGATGGTGATAATCAGGAACATATTACTTGTGGTCGCCAATTCTTTCGTCACTTCGCTTAAATGTACCTTGTTGATAATTTTCCATCCGGTTCCGGACATGGTTGCAGCGGAAACGATCACTTCCTGACCGTCGCCATCCTTGACAAAATAGCTCCCGTCGGCTTTAAATCCATAGGCTTTTTCAATATCCAGCCTTTCGAACAGATTTTCCTTACGGGTGGAGGACAAAACATGATAGCCGGCATCGACAATAGTGATTTCTCCGTTATAATATCCCCTTGCCGAATAGGTTTTTTCAATATCGTCTTCCGACATATACAGGACGATAATACCTATTCTTTTTCCGCGTTCTTTTTCTATGACAGATTTCACAAGGGCAATCCCCGGCTGATTACCAGTTCTCCCGCTCAAGGTCATCAGTTTTGTGAACTCAGGAAGTATAGGCGCATCGGAACCGTCTTGTGAAATGCTGTCAACTACCTCCTCCGGTTTTGGCGAATGGATGTTGCCGCTATAAACCATGGAAAACTTATCATCCGTTATACTTATATCCGAGAAGATCGGTCTGGCAATCATGTACGTGTTGACAATCTGCATGACATCCGCCCTGACCTTGGTCCTGTTTACAACAGATGTGTCGGCGGCATATCCGACAAGGTTTTCCTGAAACCTTCCGTCTATGGTCAACAGCTGGGCATAACTTACGGCATCACCGAAATATCCGTCCAGCAGTCCGGCAATAAGGACTGCTTCGCGGTAGGATTGGCCGGCAGCTTTTTTTATGATTGCATTTGTGGACAGATAGTTTGACAGGATCATAAACGTTCCCATCATTAATACGATAAAAACAAAAAGTATGTAGAATTTGTACTTAATTGAAACATCACAGAAAAATGCAGAAACCCTTTTT
>JAEZMC010000196.1 GCA_023435805.1 Bacillota bacterium
GATTAGCTCTGTGATCGCCAGCGTTTCCGCACAGATAACCGGAATGGCCATAAAAATAATTAAGTTCCACGGTTGCGCAGTTGCCAGGAGTTCCATGTAGTGTGTCATCATATCATTCATATAAAATACCTCCCTTTTAAAATTGGTCCAGTGATGTGATATTACCAGATTTATGTGAAGATATGATGAAGATGATTTCAATCAGATACATTTTTTAGAAGTTATTCCTTTTGAAATATGTAAATCCATACATATAAGAAAAAAAGGCAGCTAAGCTGCCCTTACCCGGTCCTTATTTTATATTTGTTACTTCATACCCCGCATCGGCTACCGCTGCTTTGATCTCATCCTCGTCGACACTGTGAGCCACCTCTATGTCAGCAGCCTTACCCTTGAGATCAACTTTGGCTGACTGAATGCCGCTTACTCCCTTGAGCGCTTCCTCAACATGTCTTGCACAATGCGCACAAGTCATACCCTCTATAAATACTTTTTTCGTCATATGAAACATCCTTTCTTTTTTGTTTTATTTTAGTGTATTGCTCTGAATCCTTTAAGCCTTAAAGCATTTGTCAATACCGACACCGAGCTGAACGCCATGGCGCCTGCTGCAATAATCGGGTTTAAAAGAGGCCCTCCAAACAGATACAGTAAACCTGCGGCAATCGGTATACCGGCTGTATTATACCCGAAAGCCCAGAACAGATTCTGTTTGATATTCCGGATAGTCCTTTTGCTCAGCTGTATAGCAGTCGCTACGTCCATCAGGTCACTTCTCATCAATACAATATCCGCCGATTCCATCGCAACGTCTGTTCCGGAGCCTATTGCTATCCCAATATCCGCCTGTGCCAGAGCCGGTGCATCATTGATACCGTCTCCGACCATCGCAACCTTTTTGCCCTCCGACTGAAGCTTTTTTACTTCATTGGCCTTGTCCTGCGGAAGGACCTCAGCCAGCACTCTGTCTATTCCGACCTGCCTTGCAATAGCTTCAGCGGTCCTTCTGTTGTCACCGGTGATCATAGCCACCTCGATCCCCATGCCGTGCAATACTTCTATTGCCCTCTTGCTGCTGGATTTCAGTACATCGGCTACGGCAATGATGCCTGCAAGCTTGTTATCAATAGAAATATACATGGGTGTTTTGCCTTCTTCCGCCAAACGGTCAGATTCGTTCTGCAGCGTTACCTCTATTTTTTTGTCGTCCATGAGCTTTTTATTGCCCAGCAGCAGCTTCCTGCCCTGTACCGCCACCTCAATCCCGTAGCCCGGTATCGCTTCAAAGGCTTCAGTACTCAAAAAAGCGATATCCTTTTCCCGGGCAGCATGGACAATTGCTTCACCAAGCGGGTGCTCCGAGCCCTTCTCCGCTGAAGCTGATAATTGCAGCAGTTCGGTTTCATTTACCAGACCGGTAGTGACAATATCCGTTACAATTGGCTTGCCTTCTGTGATCGTTCCGGTTTTATCGAACACGATTGTTCCTATCTTATGCGCTGTCTCAAGGGCTTCTCCGCCTTTTATCAGCACACCGTATTCCGCGCCTTTACCTGTGCCCACCATGATGGCCGTTGGTGTTGCCAGCCCCAATGCACATGGGCATGCTATAACCAGAACTGAAATGAATATGGTTAGCGAAAATATGGACGACTCTCCGGAGATATACCATGCTGCACCGGCTATAACAGCTATGGCCATAACGATCGGAACAAAGTAGCCCGCTATGATATCTGCCGTCTTTGCTATGGGGGCTTTGGTGCCCTGTGCATCTTCCACAAGCCTGATAATCTGGGCAAGGACCGTATCCTTACCTACCTTTGTGGCCTTAAACCTTATCGTGCCATTTTTGTTTATGCTGGCCCCGATTACAATACTGCCTGCATTTTTCTCAACCGGAATACTTTCGCCGGTAAGCATGGACTCATCTACTGAAGTTCTTCCCTCAACTACCTCGCCATCTATAGGAATTTTCTCCCCGGGTTTTACAAGAATGACATCTCCGACTTCGACTTCCTCTATGGGTATGACCATTTCTTTTCCATCATGAATAACCGTTGCCGTTTTGGGAGCCAGACCCATCAACTTTTTAATTGCTTCCGAAGTTTTTCCTTTTGTAACGGATTCCAGATATTTACCCAAAAGAATCAATGCGATAATCACACCGGCGGTTTCAAAGTACAAGTCCTGTGCGTACCCGGTATTACCCCGTAAGATTTGATATATCGCATATATTCCATACAGTATTGCCGCACTCGTACCTACCGCAATTAATGAATCCATATTGGGTTCACGGCGAAGGAGCCTGCTGAAGCCTACAGTATAGAACCTGTATCCTGCGGCAATTACCGGTATAACCAGTGCCAGCTGGACCAGCCCAAAGCTGAGGGGGTGCATTTCCGGCATGATGAATTTCGGTATGGGCAGTCCCAGCATATGTCCCATGGCAATATACAGCAGCGGTATAGCAAATACAACTGCAATCAGGAATTTTATCCACAAGGACTTCATTTGCTTTTCCCTGCGCTCTTTTTCCTTGTCTGTCTGTTCGCCGGCTTCAATCTCCAGCGCCTTATACCCAGCCTTCGATATGGCGTCCTTTATCTCCGAAATTCTTGTGCTTGTTGAATCATATACCACACTGGCCTTCTCGGTTGCAAAGTTTACATTCACCTCATTTATCCCGCTGAGCTTCTTTATTGATCTCTCAATTGCTTTTGCGCATGACGCGCATGTCATTCCGGAAACAGGTATGGTTATCTCACGCAGTTTGTGGGCAGTGTCTTCCTGCGCACTATATCCGGCTTTTGCAACAACCTCTTTCACCTTCCCGGCATCTGTCCTGCTTTCATCAAATTCCACATTCAGCTTTTCAGTAGCAAGGTTAACAATTGCTGAATGTACGCCGTCCATTCTGCCTACATTTCTTTCTATAGCCTTTGCACAGGATGCACAGGTCATCCCTGTCACACTGAATATTTCTTTTCTCATGGTATCACCAGCCAATTATATCAATATTTTTCATAAACTTATCTGGCATATTTGTCTAATAATTCTATGATTTCATTTACCTTGTCATCGCCATGACCCTCTTGAAACGCCTGTTTTACGCAGTGCTTTATATGCTGGTCGATTATTTTCAAATTAGCCTTCTTCAGAAGCGCCTGTACCGAAAGTATTTGCTTGGAAATGTCAACGCAGTATCTATCATCGTCCAGCATCTTCAAAATGCCCTCTATCTGTCCTTTTGAGGTTTTTAACAAATTCATTACTTCCTTTTTATCTTCACATTCCATGCTGCCCCTCCAACCAATTCATTTTCATCGCTTTATTTATCTTTGCCATTTTTAAAAGAATAAATATCAGCTTACCCCTCCCCCTCACCCGGTGGGATATAAATTAATTATACTCTATATCTTCCATTTGTCAAACAGGTTTTGGCAGGAGGCATGAGAGTCTGCAAAAACGCATAAGCATGAATACTGCCTGCTTTACGCAAGGTTTGATTTCTACCCGCAGCAACCGCCACCGCCGCCGCTTCCCCCGGAAGGCCTGTACTCATCTATCTTCATACCGCCCCTGTCGGAGCTTGATTCGCCCGGTGGTGTAATATCACTATCCGATGCCTTTGAAATATCGGATACCACCTTGATGTTGCTGCTGATCATGCCCATCCAGCATGTATAGATAATATTTCCTTCCTCATCAGGTGTAAATTCTATCAGATTTTCGCCAGGCACCAGCTTATATTGGAGGTTGTATTCAGGAATCGTAACAGGGTTGTTGCAGCCATTCAAATCACTTTTATCCGCTTTTATCGTCCACCTGACCGGAATTCCCTTTTGTACGATAATAGGGCTGTATCTGCCAGACTCCATATTCGTTGTTACCACCTGTACGTTACCTTCTATTTTTGCAATGTTCCCTGCCTTTGCTGAAGAGGCGTAGGCTGTTACATTGACTCCCGCCAGGCTTAATCCGCGGTTCAGCATGGCAATGCCAAGAACCATGACAAGTACTGCGCTGACCTTCATCATTTTATGGGTGAACCTCCCGCTTAAAAATGAACTGATGGCGCCAAACCCGAACATCAGCGGCAGTGTTCCCAGGCTGAAGAAGAGCATGGAAGCAGCTCCCGCAAGAGCACTGCCTGTTCCGAGCGCATATATTTGCATTGCCTGAAGCGGGCCGCATGGCATCAAGCCATTCAGAAGACCCACGTAGAACGGCCCGCGCTTTCGATTGCCGTTGCGTATTTTGTTTCCGAATATCTTTGGTATTCTCGGGTTGATCCGGCGGAGCCATGGAATGATGTTGAGCATATTCAGCCCCATAATCAACATGAACAAACCGGCAACTATAACGACGGCACCTTTTCCGGCTCCGGAAAAGCTTACCGCAGAACCCAGGGCTCCCGCCATACCGCCTAAAACCGTATAGGATATTACTCTCCCCGTATTATACATCAGACCCGGTTTCAGTTTGGAAAATTTACCGTCACCCTCAGCTTGTTTATAGGTAACGCACTGGGAAAGATTAATTCCGCCGCACATGGCTATACAGTGCACGGACGTGATCATTCCAACAATGAACAGTATCCCGTAACCCATATTCTGGTTGACTTCAGGGATAAAATTAAAACCCACCGTATTTTTAATGATCATATAACCCGCAAAAATGATTATTAAAATACCCAATATCTGATTGACAGACAATTTATCACTTGATTTTTCTGTATGAGAATTGCTTTTTTGTGCATTTTCCGGCGATGTACTCCGGCCGGACGGACGGTTTTTTACTTCGTAGTCCAGCTTTTCTATTGCATCGCAAATCGCTTCAAGTTCAATGATATTGGCATCATAGGTCACATAAACATTTGAACTGCTGTAAATCGCCTTTACATGGGTAATGCCTTCCATTTTTTCAAGAGTACGCTCTATTCGCATTTCACAGCTGGTACAGGTCATTCCGCCAACCTGCAGGACTTTTTTTATTATTTTTTGCTCCAAGATATCACTCCCGATTATATCAATTCATTATGAAGATTTCCGTTATTTTTTCCAGTTTCCGAACAAACCTTTGTTTTGTCTGAGGAAATCGCCGGAAATTGTAATAGTTGTTCCGTCGTCGGTTTTGCTTTCCGAATCGACAGGCACCGGATTGCATCCACCTTTTACGACCTCAATCTGACTCGCTTCAAACCTGTTGCCGCAATTCTGGCATACAAGCTTATCGCCTTCCTGCACATAATAACCACGGCCGGAATCATAGCAAACCTGACAGGTATTCAAAGCGGTCCTGATTGTGCCGTCCGGAGCTTTTATTGCAATGACCTCCATCCTGGTATTTCCGGCTTTGTAAGGTATGAATTTCGCCGTCTCCGTGATTTCGCTCCTGACAATGGTAATGTCCCCGTTCTGCGAGGACAGATCAGAGCGTTCACCAGAGCCGGCAATACTCCTTATGATAAAAAAAACAACCATCAAAGCAAGTACGGTGCCGGCAATCAAAAACGTACTCTTATTGACTTTCTTTACAGCTTTTGTGTTTTTTTGAATAGACATCGAATCCCGCCGCCTTTAATTTTTTTCCTATCATATCATTTTGTTATGAAGATATTATGAAGATTGGCCACTCAATTACACATATCAGGTTACCTGAAATTCAATTCTTTTTCATTGATATTCGGCTTAAGAGCCCCGCAAATAAATATGCCGGCCATTCGCTGCTATTCCAGGAATATTGCCGGCACGACAGGATAAAGAAATATATCTTTTGAGAAGATGCCAGAATTGCTTGTTTTATGGATTACCCGCCCGTTATTTCAGCAATGCGTTTCGAGGCATCTCCACGAAACAGACCGCCATGATAGCAAACAACCGATTCTATTTCATACCGGCTTAACTTCTTTAGTGAAGCTATAACGGCATCCTTATCCAGCGTAGTAAAATCGGGACATTTCACCAGTGTTCCGTCTGCTACCTGGAGAATATCTCCGGCAATCAGCAATTTCAGCTCTTCCAGATAATAGCACATATGTCCGGGTGTGTGGCCGGGTGTATGAATACAGGTGATCCCGCCGCAAAACGGAAGCACTTCACCGTCCTCAACTGTTTTATCAACAGTTGCTTTGAACAACCGATAGTTTTTCCTGAGATTTTCGGTCATGCTGATTAATTGCTCACGCATGACCCCTGTCACTGTACTGACACTTGCTTCCATTTGCTTCAAGCGAATGTTAGGCAAATCACATTCGATATATGGCTTTTCCTCTTTGTGGGCCATCAGTGTTATTTCTGTTCCTGCTTCACGAATCATTTGTGACAGGCTTCCAATATGGTCCATATCAGAATGGGTAATCAGTATTTTACTCAGCCTTTCAAACGGAACACCCGAGTCTGCCGCAGCTTCACGGAATTTTGCTCCCATACCAGGCAAGCCCGCGTCAAATAAAACAACCTCCTGTTTGTCCCAGACAATAACCGGATGAATGAACCCCGGTCCATTGGCCAATAACGTTTCCAGCTCCAGCATTTCTGCGTGATCGAATAATCTCATACTCTCCTCGTTTATGTGCATCTATATATGTTTTACCATTAATAGAAATATATTACTATACTTGTAATTATAGGTATACTATGATATGGCATTGAAGTGAATTACGAGCCCCGCACATAAAAAAGAAAAAGCCGCAATGGAATATGCTGTGATGTGACGAGCAATGATTTATTCTTCACATCACAGCAAAAAGAAAGAGATACTCACCTGAGGATCATCGGATATTTCAATTGCCCAAAGCTTTTTGCACGATCGTCGCTACCTTTTTTTCGGTCGCGGCGTCCAGACTGGTAAAAAACCACGCGCACTCCATGAGCTTATGCGCTGCACCTTCTTCGAGTGCAAAGTTCGCCTTTTCCGTAAGACCAAACGTCATATAGCTATCATCTGCGCGGAAGAACAAGAGAACTGGTGTGCTCGCAGACTTGGCATACCCGGGCATTCCGTACCACACTCTGGGTTTGAGTTCAGGTGCGGTTTCCATGATTACTTCATGAAGCCGCTTGCCCATATCGCGATAATGTTCTTTCATTGCATCGATTTTCGCAATGACAGCAGCTTCATCGCCGGTCTTCTTATCTGTATTCTTAGCCTTGCCTTTCGTATCTTTCATCATAACATGCTCCTTTCCACCCTTTCACAAGAGTCTGTTGTTTTTGCGCCACGCAAAACATTGCAAGCGCCTTAACGATAATCCTTTTTTTACCCATAAAGGGAAACATATTAACATTGACCTTCGCTCTTTCTATGGTCTATGTCCTTTGAACTGTATGTTTTTCTGGTTTGGATACATGTTTTTGGGGAAATGAATAGTACGTGTTTATACAAATTCAATTGCTAACTAACAACGAAAGTAGGAGGTATATCATGGAACAGAAAATACCCGCTACAGTTGATGAATATATTGCTGGCCGTACACCTGCAGTACAGCCTCTCCTCCGTGAATTGCGCAGCACGATTACCAATGCGGCGCCGGATGCTACTGAAAAGATCAGCTGGGGTATGGCGACATTTGTGTATCACGGCAATCTGGTACATTTTTCTGCTGAAAAAAAGCACATCGGTTTTCATCCGTCTCCCAGCGCCATCGAAGCCTTTCGTGAAGAGCTTAAAGATTATCATTGCTCTAAAGGGACTGTACAGCTTCCATACGACAAACCGTTACCTCTTGATTTAATTACTAAAATTGTGCGTTTTCGCGTAGAGGAACAAGCTGCTTTGTCCGAAGCAAAGCAAACCGGGAAAAAATCTGAAAGAGTCCTGCGACCACGCTATCCCATGCCGGATGATGTGGCACATGCGCTAAATAAAGAGGGGCTGTACGAACAGTATAATGCCCGGCCTCCCTACCAGCGCAATGACTATATTATCTGGATTACTCAGGCCAAACGCCCGCAGACACGGCAAAAACGGCTGGAGCAGATGCTTGATGAACTGCGCTTTGGAAATGCCTACATGGGTATGGAGTATACAGCAAAAAAACAAGCTGATAAGTGATAGTCTATCATCTGACCAACTCAACTAGTTTTACACCCTCTTATCATCGAATGCAGCTGCTGAACAAAAACGTTGATCGAGCACATATCTGGCTCAAATCAACGTTTTTATTGTTCATTTACATCTGCGTCATTGTTTCAAAAGCTGCTCCTCATCAAATATTTACTTCTCTTTTGTGCTGTCTATCAAAGTATGAACCCCATTTTCCACCCGTCCGGATATCTTCGAAGAACCAGTGATTGGAAATTCGTTTGCCTGGACCTGCTTGTCAAATTCTTCGAGTGTAAGTCCCAATTTTTTCGCCAATTCTTCCCGGCTGTACGATTTCCCGTCACCCTTTGTAGATACGGTTGGCGCTTTAACACCTGACTTTGCCCCGTTGTTTCCCATTGCAAAAACACTTCCGCCGACCAGAGCGATTGAGCAGATCGCTCCCAGCGTTATTGCAGTCACCTTTGTTCTTACATCCATAGCGTATACCTCCAGATTTTTTAATTAAAGAAAGATGCTTTTTTCTTCCTTTGCTTTTAATATAGCTCTTTAGGCTGTAGTTCATATGAAGCCGGTGTGAAGTGTATATGAACCTTCATAAATGCTCATTCTCCACGGATCTGGGGTATAAATGCACTATTGATTATCAGCTTTTATAAAAGTCACATTGAATAAAACACCTTGCTCTGAGCTCTCAATTGAGTAGTCAATGGATAATGCTTCGAACACCCTTTTGACAAGGTATAAACCGAGTCCGCTCCCCCCCTTG
>JAEZMC010000204.1 GCA_023435805.1 Bacillota bacterium
GGATAATGCGGCCAGCAGGATGTAGGAATAGGATGATTGCTGCTGCTGTGCGCTTTCACGGCGGGAAATTTCCTTTTCTGCAGCCGCTGTCTTTTCTACGGACCTGGCTGCAACGAGTTTGACTGATCCCAGCACGACACCGTCGCTGCTGTATTCAACCGTCCCCAGCACATCGCCCTTCCGGACGGGAGCCTGTATTGTCCGGGGAGCGTCTACCTTTGCATGGACATCTTTTGAACTTTTTTCTACAGGCAGTGCACTGCTGAATTCCGATTCGGTAAGCAGGTCCAGCATGATATTCTCATCATCGGTGCCTTCCACCTTTATGGAAGCGGCAACATGTCCGGCTCCTGATATTTTTTGGAGGGAGTAGTTTTCAAAGCCGTACCTCAGAAGCTCCTTGGAGTATCCGTATATTTTGTTGGGCTGTGTAACGTGCATGACGACAGATATGAGCTCCATGCCGTCTTCGCCGGTTGCGGCGGATACGAGATTGTTGCCGGCAGCGGCGGTATAACCGGTTTTGACGCCGATGACCGTATATTTGTGTTCCGTACCATCCAGTGTGTAGGGGTAAGTGTTGTTGTGCCAGAGGAACTGGTTCGAATTGCGGAGGATTCCCCAGTCGTCGTGCTTATTCGTCACCGGCATGTCTTCATAATATTCGGTGGCCACTATCTCCCTGAATTTCGGGATGGTCATGGCATAGCGCGCCATGATCGCCATGTCCCGTGCTGTTGACAGATGGCCTGCGTCCGATTTTTCAGTATCCTTGCCGGACGGATTGGCAAACGTGGTATTGACTGCACCAAGCTCCTTTGCCCTTTTGTTCATCATATCGACAAAATCACCGCGGGTGGCGGCCAGATTTTCCGCAATGATATTGGCGGTTTCATTTGCCGATTTGATCAGTAACAAATGGAGCATATTGTCAAGCGTAAGGCCATCTTCTCCGGCCATAATGCCTACATTCATACCACCTCTGCCAATATCGTTGACCGCCTCTTTCGAGACTTTCATCTCCTGGTCCAGTTTACCGTTTTCCAGCGCAAGGATGGCCGTCATGATTTTTGTGGTGCTGGCAGGCCCAAGTCTCTGATCTGCGTTTTGCTGCACAAGCACCTGACCTGTTTTGGAATCGATCAGAATATAAGCAATGTCACTAGGTATGCTGACGGACTGGGCTAAGGCAGCGTTTGGTACTGACAATAGTATGATCGTTGCGATAATGATAAAATGAATTTTTTTCATATGTTCTCCAGTAAAAATATCAGTTCTATTTTTCAAATCATTTTACATTATATCCCAGAGGAATGGAAATATTCTCTGCATGTTTTGCTTTTTTGTATTTTAACATTTTTTACAGCAGGCTTCAATGGTAAAAGTTCAGCGCAAGGATGAAATAAGGGCTGCGGACGTGCGGAAACGCGCAGCGGGACGTTTTAAAGCTGTCGGCAGGAGGTGGGCTGCGTGCTGTCCATTGATAAATTTGGTACAATGTAATAAAATAAATGAAACAACGTATTACAGGTGCGGAAGGTTTGGATGGGAAAATTCCGTACTTTGGCGGGAGGTTACGCAAGAAATGAATTTTCGGGTTTTCATCAGAACGTTTTTTTTAGTGGCAGTCTTATCGGCTGTAGCTTTTACCGTATATGCCAATCGGGTCATATCGAACGAACCGTCGCGCGATCAGCCCGGCCATACCACCACTGCTTCGGAGAGTGTACCGGGTACGACCGGAAGCAGTCAGTCGGATGGGTCCGGTACGGATCAGAGCGACAAAGCCGCCAGCGGCGGTAAAAAAACCGGAAGCAGCCAGGAAGCCAGCCCAAGCCGGAACTATGTAAAGGAAAATGTGACGATCAGGATCAGCGCGCTTGGCGATGTGGCACTGGGCCAGGATTTGAGGTTTCTGCACGGTGATTCCTTCAATTATGTGTTTGAAAAGGTTAAAGGCGACTACTATTATTTCTTCTCCAAGGTGGTTGATAAGCTGTCTGAGGATGATCTGACCATAGCCAACCTGGAAACAACACTGAGCACCGGGTTAAAAACCGTTGAGAAGTACGATTACGGCAACAACTACTGGTTCAACGGCAAACCGGAATATGCGAATATTTTGAAAGCCGGGAGCATTGAAGCCGCAAATCTGGCGAACAACCATACATACGACTACGGGCAAAGCGGATATGATGCCACGCGCAAAGCGTTGGAGGACGCAGGCGTGGAATACTTCGGATATTCGGAGGTGCTCTACAAGGAGATAAAGGGTATCAAAATAGGTTTGGTCGGCTTCAATCAACTGGGCAAATATGAAGAAGGCCTGGACATGAACGACTTTAAAGCTGAAGTGAAGGACATGCTGACGAAGGCGAGAGCAGAGAGCGATCTGCTTATTGCCAATTTCCACTGGGGCAAGGAATACAACTACCAGTATGATGCGGTGCAAAAGGAGCTGGCATATCTGGCCATAGATACCGGCGCCGACCTGGTTCTCGGTGCGCATCCGCACGTACTGCAGCCTATTGAAAAATACAAGGGGAAATATATTGCATACAGCCTGGGTAACTTCTGCTTCGGAGGCGTCAAGAAGCCTAATGATTATGACACGGCCATCTACCAGCAGACCTTCGTCTTTGATTCTGATAACGTTCTGCAGCCTGTAGCCGCGCCGACCATCATACCATGCTCCGTATCCTCCCGGAAGGATCTGAACGATTACAGACCGTCCATAGCTGTAGAGCCTCAGATCAGCAGCGTACTGAAAAAGCTCAAGATGGAAGCCACCTCCATGACTGAGGGAAATAAAGCGGAAATGGTAAGACTGGATACTGTGGTGAAGGATATCGTGATTGATCTGAAATATGCCACAGCGGACAATATAGTAGGCAAAAAGGTGTATGAATCCAATATTGCCTACCTTCGCAGAGGTACGGCGGAAAAGCTGAACAAGGCCAACCGGCTGTTGATGGAGAAGGGCTACAGGATCAAGGTGTGGGACGCGTACAGGCCTCAGAAGTACCAACAGCAGCTGTATGACAGCGCGGCGGACAAATATTATTTTGCGGATCCCAAGAAAGGTTCCGTCCATACCAGGGGAGCTGCGCTGGATGTTACACTGGTGGATGCCGACGGGAATGAGGTCGATATGCCCAGCGGTTTTGATGAGATGTCTTCCAAGGCGCACAGGACTTATACCCAGGCTACACCGGAACAGAAAGAGAATGCGCTCCTGCTGGAAAATGCCATGAAGAGCAGCGGTTTTATTCCGCTCCAGAAGGAATGGTGGCATTTTGACGATACGGAATACAAGAATTATCCCTTGCTTCAGGAATATACGGAGGATGGTCAATAGCCCGTCTGCAGGATAGATAATTCATGGAAAATACGAGGCTGAAGATGGAAAGATACGCACTGGAAGAATACATAGAGCAGCTGCGGGGAAAGGGCCTGCTGCTGCGCCACAACTGTACGAGGGATATCGGTATCCGGACCGTAAGGAATGTGGCATACGATTCGAACAAGGTTGTACAGAATACATTGTTCATATGTAAGGGAGCCGGCTTCAGGGAGGAATACCTGGACGCCGCCATCGGGAAAGGCGCCATGGCCTATATCAGCGAGAAGGATTATGGCAAATCCGTTCCCTGTATTCTTGCCGTGGATGTCAAAAAGGCGCTTTCTCTTGCCGCAGCCATATTTTACAACCATCCGGCCGATAAGCTCAAGCTGGTCGGGATTACCGGCACAAAGGGCAAATCCACAACTGCGTACTATATCAAATACATACTGGATGAATATCTGAGAGCGCAAAACAAGCCTGAAACAGGTATTATTTCATCCATCGGCACCTTCGACGGCGTTATCAATGAAGAATCCCACCTGACCACACCGGAATCACTGGAGCTGCAGATGCATTTCAACAATGCGGTAAACAGCGGAATCCAGTATATGGTCATGGAAGCCTCCAGCCAGGCATTAAAGTACGGCCGGCTTCACGGGATCGAATTTGATGCGGGGGTTTTCCTCAACATTTCTGAAGACCATATCAGTCCGATCGAACACAGCGACATGGAGGATTATTTCACCTCCAAACTTACCATATTCGGACACTGCAAAACAGCATGCGTCAATCTTGACTCCGACTACCTGCCGAGGATTCTGGATGCGGCCGGGGAAGCCGGGAGAGTGCTGACCTTTGGCACCAAGGAGGCTGCGGACATCTACGGATACAATATCCGGAAGGATGGCTTCGATACCATATTCAATGTGCGGTGTGACCGGTTCGAAAGGGAATTCGTCCTGACGATGCCCGGCCTGTTCAATGTGGAAAATGCGCTGGCCGCCATTGCTGTGGCGTATATGCTGAAAATTCCTGAACAGTACATTTATACAGGGCTGCGGAAAGCAAGATCCAGCGGCAGGATGGAGATTTATACAAATGCAGGCAGGGACAGGATTGTTATCGTGGACTATGCCCATAACAAGCTCAGTTTCAGCAAGCTGTACGAAGCGGTCAGGGCCGAATTCCCCGGCAAAACGGTATTTACTGTATTCGGCTGCCCCGGAGGCAAGGCATTGCTGCGCAGAAAGGATCTTGGCCTGCTGGCCGGGCTTCATTCCGACAGGATATTCCTGACAGCTGAAGATCCAGGCCCGGAAAATCCGCGGGACATCAGTGAGGACATTGCACAGTATGTCCGCAGGAATAATCAAAACGTAGAGATCATTGACGACCGGGAGGAGGCCATTAAAAGATCCATCCTGACCTCCGAATCCGGCACGGTCATACTGATAACAGGAAAAGGAAATGAAACGCGCCAGAAGTATGGTAAAGAATACATACCGGTGCCGTCCGATGTAGAGCTTGCCAAAAAGTACCTCGGCGAGCTTGGGAACTTATCATAACAAATGCAAGTCTAAGCTGCCACAAATTATGGGTTTCTATTTGATCACCATTATGGTAAACTTTAAAAAGCTTAATCTTCAGAAATGAAGAGCGGGGGATGCAATATTTGGGGTGAAGCCATGCAAATGGCAGGGTATACTCTTTTACCC
>JAEZMC010000212.1 GCA_023435805.1 Bacillota bacterium
GGTATCTGCAGTCATTTTCATGCCTGTGTGCAGCGGGTAGCCGAGGTTGAAATGGTACAGCAGCATGAGCGGCTCCGTTCTAAAACCATCGTTGGTGACCTTATCCCGGATCAGGAGCCTGTTTTCGCCGCCTCTGCAGATCAATTCCCTTTTAAGCGTCATATTCTCGCCGAATACCCTGGCTTCTCTCATACTTCCTTTCACCCTGATGACAGGTTGTCCGTCCTCCCATTCCGTGCTGCAGCTTACATCTTCAGCAGGCGTATTGGATATCCGGCCATGCAGACCAAATTCTTCTCCTTCGTCCGTACTCGGCACCCCCACGTTCATCAGTCCGCATGTAGTAAGCAGCCCTCCATAAAAGCTCCTTAAAAAGTCCGCCCCGTCGTCGCTGTAATATTGGGGCGCCACAATACCGGTTTTACTGATAAAGGAGCAGTTAACGCCTTTGAAGGAAAACCAGGCAATATCCATGCATCTATCCGGAAGGACTGTAAATTCAAGCCCCGAGCCGTTTCTGACATCAATCGCCCTTACCCCCTGCGCTTTGCCCCCGTTTAATGTGTAATCCCTGGTACCCAGCACCTGCCGGATATCACCCACATACTTGAGAAGGTTCCTTTTGCTGAAATCCTGAACTTCCATAATCTACCTCCAAATAGTATCATTTTACAACCTGACATAAATTATTGTTAAAAATCAATAATATCATATGCCAGATAGGTATTAAAAGCTTCTTTCACCGGGACCGCCACATTACCGAACGTGACGCCCACATGGTGCCTGAAGCGCATCTTACCAATGGTCATGAATCGTTTCATTTTATCCGCATTTTCATTCAAGATGATGCATACCGAAGTGAGCCGACAGGTGAATGCTTGGAACAACGCTTCTCACCTGTTGTCGTCCACAGGAGCTTCCACCCCTGTTTCCACAAAATAATTATAACAGTATATCGATTCATTTTCAATATTTATATGCAAATGCTTATTTTATAAGGTTTTACGAGATTTGAATGGCTATATATCAAAATGTAACCATTCACTATTGTATTTGTGCCCTTATATATTATAATTATGATTAAAGCGTGTTGATTTTTGAATAGAACGGATGGTTGAAATATGGCAGGCATAAAGGACGTTGCGAAACTTGCCGGAGTATCGGTGGGGACGGTTTCAAAATACCTGAATACTCCTCAAGGTTTGAAGGAGGATACGAGGCGGAAAGTGGAGGATGCCATCGAAAAGCTCCAATACAAGCCCAACCCGCTTGCCAGAAGCATGCGGACCGGCAGGACGGATACGATTGCAGTCATTGTACCGGATATTGGCAACCCTTTTTTCGCAGAAGTATATAATGCCATCCGGCTGGCATCGGTTAGCAAAGGCTATACTCCGATCCTTTATACTACAGAGGACGACCCGGATGCATTGAAAGCCTGCCTCGAGAGCATCTCCATCCATAAGATCGACGGCATGATACTCTGCTTTGTGGAAGAGGATGAAATCATTGAAGAATATATAAAAAATGTCCGTTCAAATATTCCCATCGTCCTTTTCAGCAGGGATATCAGCAATATCCGTTCCAACTGCATCGTAATCGACGTGTTTGAAGGTGTCGGCAAATCAACCGGCCACCTCATTTCACTGGGTCATAAAAATATCGCCTATGTGGGCGGCGATGAGAAGAACAAGGTATCCAGACAGAAATTCAGCGGATATTTAAAGGCGCTGCGGGATGCAGGCCTTAAAACTGGCCATGTATGCCATGGTAACTTTGATCTCAGAACCGGATACTTTGCAGCCCGTGAGCTGCTGATGCTTCCTGAAGTACCTACGGCTATTGTTGCCGAAAGCGACATCATTGCCATCGGCTGCATGAAATATCTGCTGCAAAAAGGAGTGAAAATACCGGACGATATGGCGGTTATCGGCTTTGACAATATTGATCTGTCCTCGATGTATGAACCGTCCCTGTCCACCAATTCACTTCCTATTCGCAAAATGGGTGAAGAAGCGTTGAAGATTCTGCTGGAAAGCATGAACAATACATCAGCAAAAAGCAGGCTGATTGTTATGAATAGCGAATTGATCATACGCAACTCCACCGATAAAAGCATTCCTGTGCAGTTTTACCTGTAAAAGAACGAAGCCTTATTTATCCGAATCATAGGTGGACTGCGGAGTATCGGGCTCCGAAGGCATCTGCGCATCAATGCGGACTTCCGAATCTATCTTTACGTCCGTTTCTTTATCCGGCATGCCTATAAAGCCGTTCTCCGGCTTTTCTTCCGGTCCGTTCATGTTGAAATCCCATTGCGGTGCACCCGGATCCATTCGGCCTTCCGGTTCAATAGGGTCTTCCTGTTCCCTTCTGGTATCCTGTTCGATTCGGCCTTCCGGTTCCATACCCTTATCTGTATCTTCAGCAGCATCCATGCCCGGCCCTTCGCCAAAATCGTCTGTAGCAGCATCCTTTTCGTCCGGGTTCAAATCGTCGCCGCCTGCAAGCCCTCCGCCAAACGGGCGCGTGGTGATACCATCCGTATACCGGTCCGTATTCCTCGGACCCTTGAAGTAGGTAAAAGCAATATATAGTACTCCGAAAATCAATAAAAGCATTACCAATCCGCTCATATAATTCACCTCTCATAACCTATTCGACACTAGCCGGACATTTCCCTTGTATGTTGTACAAAATTACTATTTTTCATGTTATTCTCAACAGCGAAGTTTGTAATAAACTTTTAACATAATCCTGGTTATGAAAGTATATAATAATGACGAAGATTATTGTAAGACAAGCTGGGGTTGCCGGCCGTCAAAGGATAAAACATGCTTCAATCAGGTGGGTGAAGTTATGGAAAGGTTTAGCAATTATGTGGGCATGCTCATTGAACTGATACTAATAGGGATTATGTATTTGATAATCCTTCCCTTCAAAATTTTGTACAGTCTGGGAAACAAACTGGTTTCCAGATAGTGGTACAACAAGACAATTGATTGTTTCTACGTAATGTAGTATAATCATATTTGCGCGTTTTTGCCCTTGAAAATTCGGAGGTTTTGGCTTGAAACACAATTCGGGTAACCGACCCTTTTCAACCCATGAACGGTACATGGCCCAGGCCTTGAAGGAAGCGGAGAAAGCCGGTCGAAAAGGCGAAACACCCATAGGTGCGATCATTGTGAGAGATGGGATGATTATCGCCCGGGGGCATAATGAAAAGGAGCTGAAAAATGATTCCACGCTCCATGCGGAAATGACAGCTATCAAAAAAGCCAGTAAAAAACTGGGTTCATGGAGGCTGACAGACTGCGACATGTATGTGACCCTGGAACCCTGTACCATGTGTGCAGGCGCAATCATTCATGCACGGCTGAGGAATCTGTACATCGGCACTTCGGATCTGAAGGCCGGAGCGGCAGGCTCGGTTATAGATGTTTTCCGGGTTGAAGCCTTCAACCACAGGGTGGATGTCATTTGGGGCATACTGGAGGAACAGTGCTCCGGGATTTTGAAAGAGTTTTTTAAAGAGCTCAGAGCGCGTAAAAAGCAGGAAAAATAACATACGGAAGAGTATCGAAGTGGTTGTAACGGCCCTGACTCGAAATCAGGTTGTCACGCAAGTGGCACGAGGGTTCGAATCCCTCCTCTTCCGCCAAAAGCCTTGAAATTAGCTGGTTTCAAGGCTTTTTTCGTGCCGCATTTTAAGGTGAAAAATGGCTTCCAGTCTGTTGTTAGCAAAGTAAATTAAAACGTTAAGCTATGATGTACTCATGAAGAAGGGTATCCAAAATGTTGGCTATCCCGTGGATTCTATGTGATGTCATGGGCATGGAATTTCATAGTGATGCAGAACTGATATCACCATCCATATTGGATAGTATTATTACGGTATTTAAAAAAAATTTTAGTTGATAATTTTGGTTTTATCTGCTATACTTGATATATAGCAGTTAGATCAGATCTGAGAGGAGGGATTGCAGCGATGCTCATCACAATTGATTTTGCCAGTGATACGCCGATATACACCCAGCTTCGGGATCAAATCGTCGTCGGGATTGCCAGGGGAGTACTGGCACCGGGTGAGGCACTGCCTTCCGTCCGGCAGATGGCGGCGAATATCGCCGTCCATGCCCACACGGTCAATAAGGCCTATGCGACTTTACGGGATGAGGGATTTGTCGTCATCGACCGTCGCTCCGGATGTCGAGTTGCCAACGACATTTCCAGGGCGGACAATCACTTTATGGATACACTGCGTGCGAAGCTACTCCCCATCGTAGCCTCTGCCGTTGGCCGGCACATGACAATGGAGGAGTTCAAGGTTCTTTGCGAAGAAATTTTTGCAAACCTGGAGAGGAAAAACTGAAAAGTTGTTTCCTTGGGTATAAACGATTTTATTTAGGAGGGTATATTAATGGCAATTGGAAATTTTTTAGCCGGGGGCATTCTTCTGCTCATCGGGCTCATCAATCTCACCGGTAAGGCGACTTTCATGATCGCGGGCTATAACACCATGAGTCCTGGACAGAAGGCGCGACAGGACATTAAAAAGATTAGTCGGTTCTTGGGCTGGATGCTCATCATCTGCGCCTTGGTTTTAATCATCAGCGGAGCGCTCAGCCAATGGGGCGTACTTTCCAATACTTTGATCATGATTTCTTGGGGACTGTTTCTTGTCATACTTCTTGGCGGTGTTGTTTACATGAATACGAGCAAGCGCTTCAAGATCAATGTAGTACAGGTTGACACAGATAAAGTATCCAGGAAGAGTGGTCAGAAAGCGGGTTTAATCATTGGTTTGGCGGTTCTGGTCGCCGTTGGAGGATTCACGGCATATTCGCTTACGGCCAGCGGTAAGCCACTGGTTTACTCAATCAGTGACACAGGCCTGAATATTCCTGGGATGTATGGGGAAACTGTCGTGTTCTCCGACATTCAAAATATGGATTTAAAAAACGACCTGCCGATCGATTTGATCAGAACAAACGGATCTGCCCTCGGCAGCATGCTGAAAGGCAATTTCGAATCAAACGGTACCAGGATGAAAATTTTTGTTGATACCTCAAAACCGCCTTTTATCTATCTTAATACATCCAAAGGGATGGTCATCCTCAACGATCAGTCGGAGGATAAAACGGAGGTATTGTATCAGGAATTGCAGAAAAAAACATCTGGCGGAAGCGATTAATTTGTAATTGCAGCTCAATCATCGGAAGGGAGAGAATACCCTCATGCACCCAGCGGGGATGTAGCCGGTGGAGAATACTTTTTCCGTTTTGAAAAAAGGATGAAGTAAAAAAGTCCGAAAACATTTTTCGGACTTTTAGCGATAAGATTGAATTTTTGGGAGAATTGATATGAACCACGGCATCGCAATTGTAGGTGCAAATGGCTGCGGTAAAACCACTTTGGGCAAGTGTCTTGCAGATTTGCTTGGCTATAAACACATGGATATAGAAGATTATTATTTTAAAGAATCTGCAATTCCGTATGCAAATCCTCGCACCAGAGAAGAAGTGCGAGATTTGATATTAGCTGATATAGAAAAGTACAATCAATTTGTATTAACTTCTGTCAATTGTGATTTTGGTCAAGAAATAACCGCCTTATATGATTGTGTTGTTTATATTGAA
>JAEZMC010000249.1 GCA_023435805.1 Bacillota bacterium
ATGGCAGCACCTATGAACATGCTTATTTCTTCAGATATGATGTATTTATCAGGATGGGCGAGCTGAGAAGTATAGGTGATGCGCTTGAAACCATTACCGGAGCAGGCTACTGGCCGATGCCTACATACGGCGACCTGCTGTTCGGGGTTTAACCCTTATACCTTCGGAAAGAGCGCGGCAGCTACTGCCGTGCTCTTTTTCAGTTTTGTCCGCGGACTGACGCGAAAAAGCCCTGCCTGTGATTTGATCTCCATTCACAGACGGGGCTTTGGGTACGTGATGAGGTTTGTTGCGCACCAGCAAACCTTGCCAGTTCAACGGCGATCGCCGCAGTATCAGCAGCGTTTAATAATTAAAGCCGATTTCCAGTGCTTCCATTTCTTCCGGTATCAAGTAATGCTTTTTCTCAGGCAGTACCTTTTTCAGTCCTTTTTCAAAATATTCCTTTGAAACGACACCGGTCTCCGCCAGCAGCTTACCGAGCATGATAATATTGGCATAAGCCAGATTGCCCATATCGGAAGCAATTTTTGTGGCAGGTATTTCATACACCTTTACGTCGGTCCTTGAGGGACTTCTGTTGACAAGGGAGCTATCCACCAGTATGATCCCTCCTGGAACCAGATAGCTTTCAAACTTGTCCAGCGAAGGTCTGTTCATGGCAAGAAGCGCCGTAGCGCTGTTCAGTATCGGTGAGCCTACTGGTTCATCCGAAACAATGACATGACAATTGGAGGTTCCGCCTCTCATTTCGGGGCCGTAAGAAGGCAGAAATGAGACATGTTTGTCCTCAAGCAGGCCCGCATATGCAATCAGCTTGCCTGCAGCCTGAATCCCCTGACCTCCGAAGCCTGAAAAAATAATATCGATCTGAGCCATTATTCTATACCTCCAAATCCTTTCCTCTGAAATTGCCGAGAGGATACTGCGGAATCATCTTTTCCTCGACCCACTTGAGTGATTCGACCGGATCGAGTCCCCAGTTGGTGGGACAGGTGGAAAGAACTTCGACAACGGAGAAGCCAAGGCCTGCAAGCTGTACCTGGAAAGCTTTTTTTATGGCTTTCTTTGCATTCCTGATATTTTTGATGTCATGAGTGGAGACACGTTCAACGTATACTGCGCCCTTGAGTGTGGAAAGCAGCTCGCTCACATTTATGGGATAACCTTCCGTCTCCGGCTTCCTGCCGAAAGGCGACGTCGTGGTTACCTGCCCCACCAGCGTAGTCGGTGCCATCTGGCCGGAAGTCATACCGTATATGGCATTATTCACAAAAATGGTGGTGATTTTTTCACCCCTGTTTGCGGCATGGACGATTTCTGCCGTACCGATGGCGGCCAGGTCACCGTCTCCCTGGTAGGTGAATACGGCATGTTCCGGGTGCACACGCTTGATGCCTGTCGCAACTGCCGGTGCCCTCCCGTGCGCAGCCTGCACCATGTCACAATTGAAATACAAATAATTGTTATATGCACAGCCAACAGGTGAAACTCCTATTGTACTGCCTTCTATACCCAGCTCGTCAATCACCTCGGCCACCAGCCGGTGTACAATACCGTGTGTACAGCCCGGGCAGTAATGCAGCGGTGTATCGCTCAAGGCATGAGGTTTCTGAAATACGATAGCCATAGTCATTCCCCTTTACTTCAAAATTTCCTTGATTTTTTCCAGGATTTCCTTTTGCGTCGGAATCATGCCGCCCATCCTGCCGTGGAAGTATACCGGCTTTTTGCCGTTCACGGAAAGCCTGACATCCTCCACCATCTGACCCGCGCTCAACTCCACCGAAAGGAAGGCCTTCGGCACCTCTGCATACTTCTCAAAAGCTGCTGTCGGGAATGGCCAGAGTGAAATGGGCCGGATCAATCCAACCTTGATTCCCTCTTTTTCAGCCGACTTGATTACGTTTTTTATAATCCTTGCAACCGTACCGTAGGCTGCAACGATAACATCGGCGTCATCGCAGTTGTAAACCTCGACACGGGTTTCATTCTCTGTTATGCTCCTGTATTTTGCCTGAAGCTTCAAATTGTGATTTTCCAGTACTTCAGGCTCAATATAGATCGATGTGATATAATTGTGCTTCCTGTTCATACCCGTTCCGGTAACCGCCCAGCTCTTATCCGCCTCAACCATTTCCTCGGCGTCTTTGAACTCGACAGCCTCCATCATCTGCCCCAGCATACCGTCTCCCATGATCATGCAGAGCGTTCTGTACCGATCCGCTATGTTAAAGGCTTCCACGGTCATCTCGTACAGTTCCTGGACACTGCTGGGCGCCAGAACGACCATTCTGTAATCGCCGTGGCCTCCGCCCTTTGTTGCCTGAAAATAGTCGCCCTGTGCTGCGAGTATGCCTCCCAAACCCGGACCGGCCCTGACAATATTGACAATAACGGCAGGCAGTTCGGCGCAGGCCGAATAGGAAATCGCCTCCTGCTTCAGGCTGATTCCCGGGCTGGAGGAAGAGGTCATGACCCTCGCTCCCGCGCCTGCGGCTCCATAAACCATATTCATCGCGGCTGTTTCACTTTCCGCCTGAATAAATGTGCCGCCATACTGAGGCATTTTCTTTGCAAAGTAATGTGCAATTTCTGTCTGAGGTGTTATAGGATACCCGAAATAATGCTTGCAGCCTGCCCTTAATGCAGCTTCGGCAATTACCTCGTTGCCCTTCATAAGAATTTTCTCTCCCATTGTATGATCCCCCTATCACTTCTCTACTACTATGACACAGTCAGGACAAATGGTAGCGCAGAAAGCACATCCGATGCACTTTTCCATTTCCTTCACACCTGCGGGATGAAAGCCCTTCAGGTTCAATTTCTCTTCATTCCTGATCACTATTTTTTTAGGGCACACGGACACGCAAAGCCCGCAGCCCTTACAACGTTCTTCATTAAAAGTAACCTTCGCCATATCGCACCTCACATTCATAAGCGATTTCATCTATTATAAATTTTATTTCATTCATTTGCAAGTGAAAAACACTTACATATAAATAATTATACATCAAAATGTATATTCAGTCTTATTCCCAGGGAAGCCTGATGAATTTTTCAAGGTAAAGTCTATTAATACCGGGGTCGCCGTCATATTTCCGAAG
>JAEZMC010000253.1 GCA_023435805.1 Bacillota bacterium
ATTTCAGCACTGACTATAACCATGGTCATGCCGATAGCCATAATCCCGATTTCAGTCATTTGTCTTATAATATTGATAAGATTCTGCGCCTTGAGAAAGGATGGCGATGCAATTGATAAAACGGCCATGATTCCGATTAAGACCATCAGTACGCCAAACTCTCTGAATGATTTATTTCCGCTTCTCCATTTCAGTGCTAGTTGTTTTTCCATAGCTATCTCCATTTGTAGAATATTTGATTCCTTGTGGTACGACCATAAAAAGGGGACTGCCACATTAATACATTTCTGATTATTATGACAGTCCCTGCTGCTCTATGGTTCAACCGAAATATTATTATTCTGGCTTAACATCGCTTATATTATCTTTATTTACCAGGAATGCCCCGGTGTTCATATTCAATAAATCATAACCGTATTGGGACTTTGTGAATAATTGAATAACCGGATAGTATCCCTGCAGGAAAGGATTTTGGCCAATGGTCAGCTGCATGGCATTATTGGTGATATGCTTCAGCGTTCCTTCCGTCAAATCAAACCCTGCACCATATACCTTACCGTTTAATTTTTTTGATTCAATAAACGTTCCGATTGATTCACTGAAAACATCCACACCTAAAAATGCTGTTACGTCAGGATGTGCCAGATAGGCGTTTTCAATGACACCAACCGCAGTGGTCAGGTCAGTCGTTATGTCAACCAAATCAATAAATTCTATATCGGGGAATTCCTTGGCAGCTCTTTTTATACCTTGTTCACGTGCAATCAATGCACTGTCTGCCGGCGCACAGGAAGCTATGATATATTTACCTTTGCCTCCCATGACTTCTCCGAACATGTACTTGCCCAGCATATAACCGGAGTCTTCAAGATCCTGACCAACAAATACCGTACCGTCGTCCTTGCCGGAATTCTGATTCAGACTGATAACAGGAATTCCTGCATCATTCGCCTTTTTAATCACATCGGCAAATCCGTCGGGATCCCATACAACCGTTGCGATTCCATTATAACCGGAAGAAATACAGGTTTCGATCATACTGATCTGCTCTGCCAAATTGTTAGCCGTATTGGGTGCCATTACATCAACCTTGATACCCAATGACTTACCAGCCTCTTCTGCACCCTGCTGGATCTTTGCATAAAACGAGCTGTTTAATGCGTGCAGTACAACAGCATACTTCAAATTGCTTGTGTTGGTGTTCGTGTCTGTAGAAACTGTACTTCCTGATTCCGTTGAAGTTCCTGCGCCTTCATTACCTGTGGCCGGTGCGGATGATGTACATCCGGCCAGCATACCCAATGCCATAACCGCACACAGTACAATCGCAGCAATTCTTTTCTTCATAATTCTTTCCCTCCGTTTTTAGTTTGCATTTATGCATATTCTTTCACAGCTTCAAACATTGCGACGATGTTTTCCGGCGGAACGTTTGAAACAATATTGTGAACTTGTTGGAATATAAAGCCGCCGTCACGGAACATCACATCAAGATTCCTGCGCACATGATCTTTCACCTGTTGAGGTGTTCCATTCGGCAGAATATCCCGTGTATCACAACCGCCGCCCCAGAATGTAATGTCTTTTCCGAAGGTTGATTTCAATGTTTCCACATCCATGCCCTTGCAGCTGGTTTGAACCGGGTTGATCGCATCCATTCCCGCATCAATGATATCCTCCAGCAGCGGTGCTATTCCGCCGCAGCAGTGGAGACAAAGCTTGATATCAGGATTGAGCTTTTTGGCGTAACCCCACATTTCCTTATGGATCGGTTTAAAAAGCTCCCTGTACATTGCAGGCGAAATCTGAGGACCGGTTTGCATGCCCATATCATCGCCGCCAAAACCCATGACATCAATATTTTTACCGGTTGATTCTATGAAGTTTTTGATTCCTTCGAGATGGATTTCCAGAATTTTATCAAGATATTTCTGTATTTTTTCCGGATTCAGAGACATCTCCACCATGAAATTATCCTGGCGGTACAGGAAACCGCCCATTTCATATATGCTGCCCCCGAAAGGTGCATAGATTGCTCTTTCTGTTGACTGGCGAAGCTTCGAGATATACTCTTTTCTTATAGCCATGTCCTCTTCGCCGTATCCTAATGGTGCCGGCGGTCCTGCGAATACATTCCACATAACCCCCTGCAAATCTTCCTCCAGGTTTGAAAAATCGTCCGAATCGGAATTTTCAAGCGGGTAATATGTCTTCTCGCAATATAAAACACCCTTTTTCCATATGGCAAGAGGCATGCCTTTGCTGTTGTACAATATTGAATTGCCGCCTTCTTTTCGTATATCAATATATGCCGGAATCTTGATCGGGGTGCCGTCCTGAAGCTCCCATTCCTTCCAGTACCCTTCATTCGACATAAAGTCGGTTCCGAAATTTACTACGTCAATACCGAGTATATCCAATACATCCTTCTCCGGGAAAACCAGCTGCTGGATAATGTCACATACGTATAGTTCACTTTTTTTCAAGCCCAGATACTCACGCAGATTACGATATGCCTGTACGGAAAAATTGCTTGACATATGTCCTCCGCAATCAACCGGCACCCGGTCCGGCTGCTGATGATTCAGTGCTGCCTTTACTCTTTCTCTTGAATTCATATAGACTCCTTTCACAATAGAAATTTTAACTTGGCGTGTTAATTTTCTTGATATGCTTTGTCCATTATGTGTTCTATTTTGTGCATGATTCCCGTAAATGCCAAGTACATCGTTTTACTTCTATTTTTTCCTCTATTTCTCATGTCATTTTCGTTAACCGTCTTGTAAGTATTGTTGCATTTTATTGACGTTATGTCAACAATATTTTAGACATTTTGTATGGATTTTTTAAAACACCATTCATTTTTTAGCATATTGACAGGTCATTTTTCATAAAATATAATAATCCATGTAGAATGAAAAATTTCTAATAAAACGTTTTATGGAGATGCACATGAAAATATTATGTTATGGATCCTTAAATCTAGACTATTTCTATAAGGTTGATCACATTGTTCAGCCGGGAGAAACAACCATGGCCATGTCATATCAGGTGTTTGACGGCGGGAAGGGCTTGAATCAGGCTATTGCCCTAGGCAGAGCAAACGCAGCCTGCAGTATGGCCGGAATGATAGGCCGGGACGGAATTCATCTGCTGGCATGGCTGCAGCAAAGCCATGTTAACACAGATTTTATTGTTGTCAGTGAACATACAACCGGACACACCACCATACAGGTTGACAAAACCGGTCAAAACTCAATCATTTATTATCCGGGTGCAAACCGGATGATTGATAAAACCAACGTACAGCATGTTCTATCGCATTTTGAGCCAGGTGATTTTATTCTGCTTCAAAATGAAATCAATGATGTCCCGTATATTATTGAACAAGCAAAGCAAAAAGGCATGAAAATAGCCTTTAATCCTTCGCCCATCACTGACGGTCTCCTTCACTACCCTTTGCATCTGGTAGATCTTATCATTTTAAATGAGATTGAAGGATTTGAATTAACACAGGAAAAATCTAATGAGAGCATCATTAAAAAGCTTCATCAGGCTTATCCTAAAACTTCGGTACTTCTGACTCTGGGTAAAAAGGGTGTTATTTTTAGTGATGGAAAAAATATATACCATCATGGTATATATGATGTGAAAGCTGTTGATACAACAGCCGCCGGAGATACATTTACCGGTTATTTTCTTGCCTCCTATGCAAATAACGAACCAATTGAAGAATGCCTGCGCAAAGCTTCCATTGCATCATCATTAACCGTTTCAAGGCAGGGTGCATCAACCTCCATCCCATTTCTGTCAGAGGTTGAAAACTGTAAACTTAATTTAGTAAATATTTAACTTTGGAATAATTTACTCTGTCATAATTTACATAATGAGAATAACACACTATAATGTATATTGTGGCAGGCTGGTACTTTTTACTTGGAGGGCAAAACATTGCGAGCAACTATTAAGGATGTAGCAGTTAAAGCCGGCGTTTCTACAACCGCTGTGTCGCTTGTGCTAAATGGAAAAGACGGTAACATTTCAGATAAAACCAAAAAGCAGATCCTGGATGCAGTTGAAAAACTGAACTATAGGCCGAATCATATCGCAATGAGTATGGTCACAAAAACCACGCAGACCATCGGTTTAGTCCTGCCCGATATCAGCAATATCTATTTTTCCGAGCTTTCCAAGCTAATTGAGCAGGCCTGCTACGAAAATGGCTACAACGTACTTTACGGGAACACCCACGACATGGCGAGGAGAGACATCGACTATATCAATATTTTTCTGGATCGCAATGTCGATGCCATCATTGTCATTTTATCCAATTCAATTGATGAACACCTGCGGGATATAAAGAAGATCATCATGAATTCTGAAACGCCTTTTATTGTTGTCGACCGCATGCTTGATATTGATGAGTGTACAACGGTCGTTGTCAATCAGCAGCTGGGCGGCTATCTGGCTACGCAGCATCTGCTCAACCTGGGTCACCGCTCCATTGGCTGTATAACCGGCCCAAGGAATGTTTACAGTTCCAACGAACGTTTAAACGGTTATATGGCAGCATTAACGGAAGCAAACATTCCAATACAGGAAAATCTCATCTATGAAGGGGATTTTCACAGGGAAAGCGGCATGGAAGCCCTTCCCTATCTGCTTGGAAGGGGTGTTACAGCCATTTTCGCATTTAACGATATGATGGCGCTGGGTGTCTATAAGCAGGCTGGTTATTACAATCTTTCCATACCGGATAATCTGTCACTTGTGGGATATGACGATATTTTTATCTCCGACTTCCTGACACCGCCGCTTACATCCATTGAGCAGCCGGTAAAAAGTCTTGCGGACGAAGCTGTTAACCAGGTTTTGCAGGCAATTCAAAAGAAACGCGGCAGCAAGAGCATTTGGACCTTTGATCCGGTTCTAAAAGTCCGTGGCAGCACGAAAGCAATCCAAGCCAGGTAAATTTCCTTAAATGTATCTTTCCCCGTGTCAGCTTACATCGATCATGTCCATATAGCGTGTCCCATTCTCTTCGATAAAGCCTTTTCTGCCCTGTAAATTGTCGCCGAGCAACAGATCAAACATCAGCTCGGTTTTTTCCATGTCATCCGGTATGATTTTGATAAGCCTTCTGGTCTCCGGATTCATAGTAGTCAGCCACATCATATCGGGTTCATTTTCGCCAAGACCCTTGGATCGCTGGATAGTATACTTGTTTCCCTCCAGTTTGGAAAGGATTTGCGCCTTCTCCTTCTCCGAGTAGGCGAAATAGGTTTTACTCTTGGAGGTGATTTCAAACAGCGGAGATTCCGCAATGAAAACCTTGCCCTCCTGGATCAGGGTTGGCACCAGCCTGTAAAGCATGGCCAGGATCAGCGTCCTGATCTGGAAGCCATCCACATCCGCATCGGTGCATATAATGACCTTGGCCCATCTGAGATTGGCCAGATCGAAGGTGTTCAAATCCTTGTTGTGCCTTGATTTGATTTCCACACCGCAACCCAACACCTTCAACAGGTCTATGATGATATCGTTTTTAAAAATGCTGTCGTACTCTGCCTTCAGACAGTTTAATATCTTGCCCCGTACCGGCATGATGGCTTGAAAATCCGCATCTCTTCCCATTTTGCAGGAACCCAGCGCGGAATCCCCCTCCACGATATAAAGCTCCCGTTTGTTCAGATCCTTTGTCCTGCAGTCTACAAATTTCTTAACCCTGTTGGATATGTCAATGCTGCCGCCAAGCTTCTTTTTAATGTTGATCCTGGTTTTCTCCGCTGTTTCACGGCTGCGCTTGTTGACCAGGATCTGTTCTATGATCTTATCGCTTTCCAGCTTGTTTTCAATCAGGTAAACCTCCAGCTGCTGCTTCAGAAAATCCGTCATGGCCTCCTGGATGAATTTATTCGTTATCGATTTTTTTGTCTGGTTTTCATAACTGGTTACGGTCGAAAATGAGCTTGTCACAAGCACCAGACTGTCCTGAATGTCTGTAAAGGTGATCTTCGCCTCATCCTTGTTATACTTGCCCCTGCTTTTGATGCATTTGTCCAGTTCCTGGACGAATGCTGCCTTGACAGCCCGGTCCGGTGAACCGCCATACTCAAGATAACTGGAATTGTGGTAATATTCCAGAAGATTGACTTCGTTATTAAAACAGAAGGCTATCTGCATTTTCACCCTGTACTCGGGCTTGTCCTCCCTGTCCTTGCCCTTGACGGAGGTTTCATAATACTGTATTCCTGTAAACCCCTTCTCCCCGCTGACCTCAGACAGGTATCCGACGATTCCGTCTTCGTAGCAGAATTCGTATACATTTCCCGAGGCCTCGTCGAGCAGCACAAATTTCAGGCCCGCATTGACAACGGCCTGCTTTTTCAGCGTAGTCATAAAAAATTCCAGCGGAATATCAATATCTGTAAACACTTCAAGGTCGGGCTTCCACTTCTGAATAGTACCGGTACTCTCATATTTGTACTTTTCCTTCATCAGGCCGCCTACATTTTCGCCCTTTTCAAAATGAAGGTCGTATCGGTACCCGTCTCTGAACACGGTAACATCCAAATATTCGGAGCTGTATTGGGTCGCACAGCTGCCAAGCCCGTTGAGCCCGAGACTGAATTCGTAATTTTCGCCCGAATTATTCTTATATTTGCCGCCCGCATACAACTCACAGAATACCAGCTCCCAGTTGTACCGGTCTTCCTTTGCGTTAAAGTCGAGCGGAATACCTCTTCCGTAGTCTCTTACCGAGATGGAACAGTCACTGTGACGGGTAACCTCAATTTTATTGCCGTATCCCTCGCGGGCTTCGTCAATTGAATTTGACAAGATCTCAAAAAAAGAATGCTGACAGCCTTCAATGCCATCCGACCCGAATATGACCCCCGGCCTGAGCCTGACCCTGTCCGCTCCCTTAAGTGAAGATATGCTTTCGTTGCCATAGACCTCGGCTTTCTTCCCCTTTGTCATTCGTGTATTCCCTCCGGCTTCAATATAGCTAAAAAAGGGATTTTCCCCTGCCAATATTATTCCTTAAAGATTTTTTAAAGTCAAGGAAAATAATCGTATGGACCGTTGCCCGACGAAGAGCTTTCTATCTGTCCGACAGTTATGAATTGACAGCGGTGAATGATATTGCCAGCATCTTTTTATAAAATTCTTCAAATTATATTTTTGAGGTGATCATATTGAAGAAAAGAGCAGTTTTGTTGTTCATATTCCTGATGCTGTTTACCGCACAAGCCTTTGCACAATCGACCTATACCGTCAGGTCCGGCGATACCATGTGGAAGATAGCCAGCAGGAATCAAGTGGGATTAAGCGAACTCATCGCCGCCAACCCGCATATCAGTAATCCGGCACTGATATATCCCGGCCAGAAGCTCACCATTCCTACAGTGACTACAACCTCGCAGGAGAATGAGGTAATACGTCTTGTAAACGTACAAAGAGCCAACGCCGGCCTCCAGCAGCTGACTACCAACTGGGAACTGAGCAGGGTTGCCAGATACAAGTCTGCCGATATGGCTAACAAAGGGTATTTCAGCCATACTTCACCCACCTACGGGACGCCATTCCAGATGATGGAAAACTTCGGCCTTCGATTCTCTGCCGCCGGTGAAAACATAGCATACGGACAAACCACGCCGTCCCAGGTTATGGATGCCTGGATGAACTCGCCCGGACACAGAAGCAATATTATGAGTGCAACCTATAACCAGATAGGCGTAGGCCTCGCAAAAAACAAAAACGGAGTATGCTATTGGACTCAAATGTTCATTAAGGCTATGTAAAACAAAAGCAGACCGGGCAATATCAAAGATGGTACTGCCCTTGCTGCTTACATAATTTTATTCTCTTGCCTGCCTGCTCTTCGGTTTTGACGCAAGCCTGAAAACGGCCGTCACCAGCAGTATTCCAAATGCAATGGCACCGGCGCCCGCAAGCGTTTCAACCAGCTTGCCGCCGGCTTTGAACAATTCATTGGCGGTCATCAGCTGTATCGTCTCGTAGGCTGCAATTCCGGGCACAATCGGGAAAATTCCAGGTATGGAAAATATGGTGGATGGCGCTTTGAGCAGTCTTGCTGCGCTTTCGCTGTATATGCCCACCGCCGCGGCACCCAGAAAAATTGCCAGTATGGAGTGATCCGTCAAATACAGCATCCATGTATATACTAGCCAGCCCGATACGCCTGACAGGCCGGAATAGAGCAGTTTGTAGCCCTTTATGTTAAAAACCAGCGCCGCGCAAAAGCTTCCGAGAAAAGCCAGTATAAATGCCTGCATCTCATCACCACCATTTCATTCCGATTGAAAGAGATATCGCCACGCCTGCGGCTACGGCCGCCGCAATCAGGAACGCCTCTCCGAGCCTTGTAAAGCTGGCGACCAGATCGCCGTAAAAGGCATCCTTTATTCCGTTTGTAATAGCCATTCCCGGCAGGAAAAGCATTACGGAGCCGATGATGATCTTATACTCGTTCAGATCAGGAAAAAGCCGGACTGCAGCAATACTCAAAAAACCTGCTGCCAATCCGGCTATGAATAATTCGAAAAATTGAAAGAACCCTTTTCTTGAAAAGCTCTCTTTTGTTATATACACAAGAAGCCCGATGGGAATGGCCGCCAAACCGTCATAAAAACTGCCCTTAAACAGCAGCGTGAAGACAAAGGACGCGACCGATGCCGCGGCAAGCCTGACAGGAAGGGAGTACGCCTTGCCCGCTTCAATATTGGCAAGGCATTCCGATGCAGTTTCATAATCCAACAGGGAAGCTGCCAGGCTTCGGGAGAAGGTATTCACCCGGTCAATCCTGTCCAGATCAATCGTACGCTGCTGTATCCGTTTAAATGTGGTCTTGGTTTCTCCATTTCCGTCCCGGATGGAAATAAAAATTCCCGTGGGCAATACAAAGCTCTCACATGTCGTGTGATAACTGTTGCATATCCGTATGATGGTCTCTTCAACTCTGTAAATTTCCGCACCGCTGGTGAGCATAATCTCACCGGACTTCAGCGCAATTTGCATCAATTCCGCAGTTTGCATGCCACGACTCCAGCTAAAGAACGTTCAGACATCGTCCAAAGACAACTTCCGCTAATCATTATGAGGTGCATACCGAATACATTAGTATACATTTCTGCGAAGCAGAATTCCAACAAAGGAAGCGAAAGCAATTTTACAACCGACCTTTACTTACTGTCAATTGTAACATTTCCTGCCACGGTTGTCACGATAACCTTCGTACCACCGCCGTTTATTTGCTGTTTCAGCGTACCGCTGTTCAGCTTTGATCCTGACAGGAAGCTTCCGCCTATATTGCCCGCAGTAATTTTCGCCTCCAGATCAAAGCCTGAATCCGCAGGTAATATCATCCGGATCTGGCCGGCAGTATTCGAAACCGCTAGTTTATCAGCTTTACCGATATCTGCATCGATGGTTACCATGCCCGCATTCACGTTGATATCACTGGTACCGTTCAGTTTAACGTCCTTCAGATCTACATTGCCGGCATTTTGTTCAATGGTTACCTGGCCGGTAACAGACTCCATATTGATGTTGCCGGCATTGCCTTTGATTGTATAAAACTTTATATGTTCCGGAACCTCCACCTCGAAATCAATGCTGACCTGTGCACCTTTATACTGCTGTTCCACCCATTTCCACAGATCATTCTTTTTGCCGTCCGCGGTCACCGGGTAAACGGACAGCTTTTTCCTGTCGGCAATCACCGCGACGTCCATATTTTGCAGGATTTTGGCTTTTACGTTTTCATCCGTACTTTTTACATTCTTTATTACTTTTATGCTGATATCTTCCGAAGACGTGGTTTTAATGGAAATATTTCCTGCCGTGTTCTTCAACTCCAGCTTTTCAATATCGGCCGCATTCCTGCCGATGTTCTTTTCTTCCTTCAACGTAGACCCTTTGTCCACAGATATGTTTCCGTCAAAATTCACCCTGTCCCCACCCACATCTATCGTGCAGGCTGTCGACAAAACCAGGGAAACCAAAACCGCGGATAAAAGAATGTATTTTTTCATAGCACCCTCCATTTATTTAAACATAACTCTTTCACAGGGATAATACGGCAAATTGAATTAAATGTTTCATCAAAATCGTTCAAACTCTTTTTTTATCAAAAATCTTTTCCTGACCGGTTTTTAGCGTGAAATTCCTACGTCCGGAGCAGGTAGGCAATAATATTACAAAAAAGGTGAAATATTTTCAATACAACACTACCTATCAAGGGTAAAATGTGTTTATAATGATAATAAAGCTAGTTTATTAGGGGGATATACTATGAGCATTTTGAATGAAATTTCGCAAAACCTGCAAATCGGCAAGGCCAAACTTGTTAAGGAATTGGTCCAGAAAGCGGTTGACGAAGGCATCAGCGCCGAAACCATTTTGAGGGAAGGCTTGCTTGATGGTATGGGAATTATCGGCGCGAAATTCAAGAATGATGAAGTTTACGTACCCGATGTACTGATTGCAGCCAGGGCTATGAACGCCGGAACCGAGATTTTGAAGCCTCTGCTTGCCGCCAGCGGCGTTAAAGCCACCGGAAAAGTAGTTCTCGGCACGGTTGCCGGAGACCTTCATGACATAGGCAAGAACCTTGTCAGAATGATGATGGAAGGCAAAGGACTGGAAGTAATCGATATCGGTATCGATGTCCCTGCAGAAAAATTCATTGAAACCGCCATTAAGGAAAATGCACAGATCATTGCATGCTCAGCACTTCTAACCACTACCATGGGTGAAATGCAGAACGTCGTAAATGCTGCCGTTCAGGCCGGCATCCGCGACAAGGTCACCATCATGATCGGCGGCGCTCCTGTAACACAGAGCTTTGCAGAAAATATCGGCGCCGACATTTATACCCACGATGCTGCGTCTGCAGCTGAAGCAGCCATTGGCGCATGCCAGGCATAACAGTGTAAGATAACGATTCCCGTTAATGTTCGGTTAACGGGAATTTTTTTAATTCTGATGAGGTATCCGGATTCCCTGTTCAAGGGCATATCCGGCAGGTATACTTAAATATTCGCAAGATTAATAGCATTTACCATTTATACCACCTGCATAATATTGTATTATAATTATGTATACTTGATATTTAAGGACTAAAGGAGAAAAAGCATTGAATACCGAGTTGAACGGACCGGGCTTTGATTTTGAAAAAGCCAGGAAGCATGCAGGCAACTATGCCCGTGCCACAGGAACGGAATGCACCATTATTGGCTCCAGAGGTGAATTGCTGTATGAAACCCAATGCTATTCAAGCATGTGTGCATTCTGCAGAAATTCTCAGTCTGAAGGAGAAAATAAGCCGGAATGTGCAGGAGTACACCTGTATGGAAGTTATCAGGCCGAAAGGTTTGACGGCAAATATGTCTTCTTTTGCCCGATGGGTCTGGTTCATTGGGCTTCGCCTGTCGTTCGCAATGGCGTCATGCAGGGGGCAATGATCGGTGGTCCTGTTCTGATGGTGAATCCCGATGAATTTCTGCTGGAGGAATTGATAAGGGAAAACGGAATTAATGAAGAAAAAATGGAAGAATTTTATAAATATATAAAGGATGTTCCCGTGATACAGCCGGATGTTGTCAACAGCTTGTCCGAACTGCTTTTGATTATTGCGGGCAGCATCAGCTCTGATCGTTCGCAGCTGGACGGGCAAAGGCAGTATTATGAATTGCAGGCGGGAATATCGGACGCGGTCCAGCAGATCAAGCTGGCGGAATATCATGAGAACACCCTGGCGGAGTACCCCTTTAAAAAAGAAAAGGAACTGCTGACTAAAATTGCGCTTGGGGACAAGTCGGCTTCCCAGAAGATATTGAACGAAATTCTCGGGTATATTTTCTTTTCCTCCGGCAAGGACTTCAACGTGATCAAGGCAAGGGTGCTGGAGCTGGTCGTTCTGCTGTCAAGGGCCGCCGTTGAAGGCGGCGCGGATATCGAGGAGGTCTTCGGTTTGAATTACCGCTACCTGTCGGATATTCACAGCTTCAAAACAGTTGAAGAGCTGAGCTTCTGGCTTTCAAACATCATGGCCAGGTTCACCGACTGTGTATTCAATCTTGCGGACGTACGTCATAAGGATACGATATATAAGGCGCTCGATTATATCAAGCGAAACTACAATAAAAGAATTACGCTGGAGGAAGTTGCGGGACAGGTTTTTCTCAATCCCTCCTATTTCAGCAAGATATTTAAGAATGAAGTAAAGACCACCTTCGTCTCCTATGTGAACAAGATACGGATCAATGCCGCAAAAAACCTGCTGGCCGATATTGCCATACCGCTGACCGATGTCTCGTGTATGGTAGGCTTTGAGGATCAGAGCTACTTCACAAAGGTATTTAAAAAGGCAACCGGTGTGACACCGGGTAAATACAGGGAATCAAGAGGCCAGCAGACAGCTTCCGGTAAATCGTGAACCGGCCGGCCGGAACACACACTCCGGGAGTTGCCAGATTGGCGCAATCCGCCGCTTAAAAAATAAAGTGCTGCATGCAATTTGACTTTATGCATGCAGCACTGCTTGTGCCAGGGTATATCCTACAATACCAGATCGGCGATATCTCTCCAGCTCTTTTCCAGTTCAGTCTGGTATTTTTTCTGGAACATCTCGCTGTGCTGTGTTTCCCAGCTGGACAATTCCTGCAGGAACTTCTTAGCCTCAGGCTCTTCTACCGCTTCCACAGCTTTGCTGTAGAAATAGGCAAAATCATGTTCGATCAGATAGGCCATGCGGATGATGGATACATCCGAGGAATCTCCGGTCTCCATAGGAATGGTGTCCGCATTATCCGACAGGATATGAGGGTCCTGCGCCTTGAAGCTGTCATCCACCACCCAGGAAATAGTCAGCGGCGGCTCGGCAAATTGAAGTTCGTCAAATTTATTTTTCAATATGTTGTAATGCCGTTTTTCTATTTCAGCAAGCTCGGCAAACAGCTTCCTTGTTTCTTCAGTTTCAGCCTTATCCATGTAGTATGAATAAAAATCGCTGGCATCCTTTTCCATTCTCATAGCGAACTTCAAAATATTTTTTACCTTGTCCATGTTTCATCCTCCATATTTTTTATTAAATAAAATCCTTCATATAGCTTTGTACCTTTTTCAGATCCACCTTCCGGTCAACCAGCGGCGGACCGGATTTCAGAAAGTTCAGCTTTTCGTTGAAATCCGGCTTGTTCTGCATATACAGAATGCCCGTCGGTATCCGTTCACCCCACTCCATCGCCTTTTCCATCGCTGCAAGCCTGTTGGAAGGGTCGTAATCTTCTGGGAGCTTGTATACGCGTTTCTTATACCATTGAAAGGTGTTGAGCTTGTTGAACGTGACACAGGGCTGGAAAATGTCCACAAGGGCATACCCTTTATAGCTTATTGCCGCCTTCATAATGGAAATAAGCTGCTCCCGGTCACCGCTGAAGGCTCTGGCCACGAACCCTGCCCCAAGCGATATGGCCAGCAGCACCGGGTTCAGCGGCTCGTTCATTGATCCGGCCGGTTGCACCTCGGTAACCATTTTCAGCTCAGTTGTGGGAGAAGCCTGACCCTTGGTCAGTCCGTAAATCTGATTGTCATGCACAAAATGGGTAATGTCCACATTTCTGCGGATATTATGGAGAAAATGGTTCCCGCCTTCTCCATATGAATCACCGTCACCAGTATTGACAATAACCGTAAGCGCATTGTTGACGATTTTAGCTGCAGCCGCGGGTGGAAGAGATCTGCCGTGCAATCCGCAAAAACCGTTGGCATTCAGGTATTGGGGTGTTTTGGCAGCCTGACCGATACCGGCAGCCAGAAGCACCTCATGCGGCTTTTTCCCAAGCTGTTCAAGCGCTGCTTTCAGGGCAGCTATAATCTCAAAATTGCCACATCCAGGGCACCATGCAGGTTCTGCAATCTTATACTGATAATCATACATTTGTATGTTCAACCTCCCTTACCCTCGTGTAGATATAGTTCGAGTCCATGGCACGCCCGTCATATTTGAGCACACTGGCGTCGCAGAACAGTCCGGTTACTTCTGAAATAACGGATGCCAGCTGGCCGGTGGCATTCTGTTCCACATTGATCAGTTTGGATGCTTTTTGCGCTTTCTCCTTCAGCAGTTTGACCGGAAGAGGCCAGATATCGCCAAATACCAGCGCTCCGTATTTCTTCCCGCCATCCTGATTCAGCAGCCTTACCGCATCCTTGACCGGCCCCCAGGTTGATCCCCAGGCCAGCAGCAGGACGTCACAATCCCCGTCCCCGATAAATTCCGGTTCCTGCAGCTCCTCCTTCAGGAATTCCAGCTTGCGGAGCCGCTTATCCACCTGCCTCACCCTGACCTCAGCCGACTCCGTGATATGCCCGTACTCGTCATGCTCATCACTGTCGGCAGTAAATACGATTCCTTCGTGCCTTCCAGGCACCAATCTGGGTGATATGCCGGTGTCTGTCAGCTCATACCGCCTATATTCCTGCGGATTTTGAGGAGGATTGTCGATATGTAATTCCAGCATTTTCTCAACTTTATCAAAATCGAAAGGTTTGGTTGTTACGGTCGTGTCCGCCAGGAACTGGTCGCTTAGCAATATAACCGGCAATTGGTATTTGTCCGCCAGATTAAAAGCTCTTATGGTCTGTATAAAGGCATCTTCAGGATTCCTGAGCGCAATGACAAGCCTCGGGAATTCTCCCTGTGATGCCGATATGATAAATTTAAGGTCGCTTTGCTCCGTCCTGGTGGGCAGCCCTGTAACCGGGCCCGGCCTTTGTACGTTTGCGACCACCAGGGGCAGTTCCATCATCCCGGACAGCCCTAACGCCTCCACCTTGAGGGAAAAGCCTCCGCCGGATGTCCCCGTCATAGCGCGGGCGCCGGCGAAAGACGCGCCGACTGCCATATTGATGGCAGCAATTTCATCCTCGGCCTGTTCCACAACAATCTCCGCGTCCAGCATTTTCCCGGCCAGGTAATTCATGATACTGGTTGAAGGAGTCATTGGGTACGCAGAATAAAATTTGCAGCCCGCCGCGAGTGCGCCGAGTGCAACTGCCTCATTACCATTAATCAGCAGACTTTCGTCCGGATTTTGAGAAACGGTGTCGGTCCTTTTATCCACAAGCCGCAATCCGCTATTGATCGCAGCAAGATTTAATGCAGCGGCGTCTTCGTTGAAAAAATCGCTGAATATTTCTTCAATACCGCCCGGGTCGATTCCGAGAATTCCCAAAACCGCACCAAGCGCTACACTACCAGACACTCTTATATTTCCGAGCTCCTTTGCAGTTTTCTTCAGCGGCAGCTTGAGCAGATGCTCATCGGCATAAACCGATTCTTCGTCTGAAATGGAAAAACCATTCTCTTTCAGCCGTCCGCTGTGAATTACAAGGGTTTCTTCATTTAATGCAATGATTCCGTCAAGCTCATCACAGTGTGTATACAGTTTTTCAGTTCCAAATCGGACTTGTATGAAATTGTGACCCCCGCGTATTCTTGACATGTAATCTCTGACGGTAAAAATATGGAAGCCTTTTCTTTTCATCAGCTTCTCAAATATTGCGGCGAGCGTATCCATCCCCTGTCCGGCCGCTCCGCCAATCAAAATATTATAATTCACATCTCCACCTCACATATTTGATTAGTTTTCTCTATCGTGCATAATTCATATTTATAATACCCATACTTCTTATTTTAAAACAAACAACCTGAAGGCGCAACCCGGGTGGATGCAATTCTTCAATAAAACTGCGCAATAATGCCTTTTGTGTTACATATACTTGACATTTATACATCCATATAGTAACGTCATTAGTTAATAGTACTCTCACACCCTGCAAAAGCGGAGGAGACGAATTGATGTTTAGTGAGAATTTTATCAAGAATCTGAAAAATTTCTTTATATTTTTCGTTATTTATACGGTCCTTTTCATATTGCTCTTTAGTACAAGCAAATATACCTTTCCCTTTATCATAGCATTTGTAATCGCTTTCTTTATCCAGCCGGTCACCAGGTTTTTCCGAAATAAGATGAAATTCAAAAGAAACATACCGGCACTTCTGGCGTCCATTTCTGTTTATCTGGTAATATTCTCGCTGCTTACGCTGCTTTTTTACAGCATCATTAAGGAAGCAAAACTCCTGCTTGTCAATCTTTCAGGAGCAAATCTGGACATCATCCTGCAGCCCGTCAAGGATATCATTAATGAAATAGGCCTGTACTTTCAGAATATTGATCCATCGTTTATAGAAAAGAACAGCGCTCAGTTCTCCGAGCTGCTGCAAAACGGTATAAACGTATTGGGCTCAAGTCTCAATACCTTCCTTTCCATTGCCCTATCCATCCCGCTGTGGATTACCATCATATTCATCGTGATTCTGTCGACATACTTCTTTTCCAGAGACATGTCCAGCATCAAAAGAAGGGCTCTTTCAATATTCTCGGAAAGCGGCAAGGAAAAATTCGAAAAGGTATGGAACCAGGGAATTAAAATGCTCTCCCAATATGCCAAGGCATATTTCTTTATCTACTTCCTGACCTTTCTTCAGACGCTGATCGGATTTTCGATACTGGGCGTCAAATATTCAGTCATACTCAGCATCATATGCGCAATAGCGGATATCCTCCCGGTATTGGGTATCGGACTGATCTACCTGCCGCTGGCGTTGATTTACCTGTTGTCTGGCAATTACTTTGCCGCTGCCGGAATCCTCATACTTTTTGTTCTAATCAGCGCGGTAAGGCAGGTCGTCGAACCGAAGATTGTATCAACCTCACTGGGGATACATCCGGTAATTACCCTTGTTGCCATTTTCATTGGCTTAAAAGCCTTCGGCCTTGCAGGGATGATTTATTTCACTTTTATGGTCGTATTTTACAAGGTGCTGAAAAATTCCAAGCTGATATGAGATTGACGAGAACGTTTCTTACTGACGGCAGATCATATGTATTCTCCCATGAACAACACTGTAACCACTTCAATACCCACCAAAATGTTGAAATATTGCCATAGGCTCTCGGGCAAGCTATAATGAGAGTGTGCCTGACAGGATATTTGCCGGTTTTCCTCTGTGCCTTGCTGCAGTATGCCTTTTAATTAACAAATATGAAAGGATGATTCCTATCAACAGTCGAATGAGTGGGTTCCAGGAAAAGAGAATGAAGATCTTTGGCGAGATTGTCAAACGTTACTGGGATGGCAGATTAAAGAGCGCTGACGATCTGAATGTATTAGCCGCCGAAATCCGGGAAATGTATGGCTTTACGGATCAGGACATGCCTTTCATAAAGGATCACATCAGAATTGCCATGGGGCTTGACCCAAAGGGCAATGCAGACTTCAGTGACGAATTGGATATCGTCGCCCGCTCCAGTGCAGTTGGCGAACCGATCGTTGCCAAAATTCAAGGTGTATGTGAATATTGTGAAAACGGAAATTGCATCGATATATGCAAGCATGAAGCACAAATATATCGCAGAACGGAAGGGCCTGTTATTTTGAATGACAAATGCCTGAGCTGCGGCAAATGTGTTTCCGGCTGCGATTTCGGCGCACTTGCCGACAAGATTGAGTTCGTTCCATTGATCAATCTTTTAAAGGATAAGAATAAATTGGTTTTTGCCGCGGTAGCACCCGCAATTGTCGGACAATTCGGAGACAACGTTTCCATGGGCCAGCTGAGAACGGGGCTAAAGCTTCTGGGTTTTGCCGATATGATCGAAGTGGCGATGTTTGCGGATATTCTGACGATCAAGGAGGCTTTTGAGTTCAGCCATCTTGTAAAAAACGAAAAGGATTTTTACCTGACCAGCTGCTGCTGCCCCGTATGGTTCAATCTAACAAAGAAGGGCTACCCCGAAATGTACACGCATATGTCTCCCTCCGTATCCCCCATGATCGCATCCGGCAGAATCCTTAAAGATTTATATAAAGATGCCAGTGTGGTTTTCATTGCGCCCTGTATCGCAAAAAAATCCGAAATCAATGAGCCTGAGCTGAAAGGGGCTATTGATTTTGTCATCAATTTCAGGGAGCTTTCGGAGGTGTTTTCTTCCCTGGAAATCCGTTTGGAGGGCCTGCCGGCCGACGAAAAGGATCAAGCCTCCCTGGGCGGACGTCTGTATGCAAGGACGGGGGGTGTCAGCTTTTCCGTCAAAACGGTCGTGAACCGGCTGGAACCCAGAAGGCTTGTCAAGCTGCGTGCCAGGAAGGTTGACGGGGTGAAGAACTGCAAGCAGATATTGGATGATTTATCCTCAGGCAAGGATATCGGGGCCAATTTCATTGAAGGCATGGCCTGTGCAGGAGGTTGTGTGGGCGGCCCGAGGACAAATATCGATACAGACAAGGCTACTAAGCTGGTTAACGAATACGGGGAGGATTCGCTGATCATGACCCCCTTTGACAACCTGAACGTTATGAAGATATTAAAGCAATCCGGGATACGATCCATTGAAGAAATCGTAAAGAATGAGCACGTATCCCGATTGTTGACACGAGAATAGACAAGCGGCCTATATTACTGCGACGCATTCTATTTCAACCAGCACGTCCCTTGGCAGTCTTGCCACTTCCACGCAGGATCTGGCCGGATACTGCCCGTTGAAATAGGTTTTATAGACTTCGTTTATCATAGCAAAGTCATTCATATTTTTAATGAAAACCGTTGCTTTTACTACATTGTCCATACTTGTACCTGCGCTTTCCAACAGAGCCTTCAGGTTCCGAAGAACCTGCCCGGTTTGTGCTGCTGCATCGCCGGTTACGAGTTGGCCGGTCTCGGGTATGACCGGTATCATTCCCGAAGTGTACAGCATGTTACCCACCCTTACTGCCTGCGAATAGGGGCCTATTGCAGCCGGCGCTTTGTCAGTTGTGATTATTTCCTTCATTCTGGTTCCATCCTTTCAAATAGGTTACATGATATTAATTATGATATTCAGTTTATTCTATAAAAAAACAGGCAGAAGATAAATACCTTTTATGAATATCTTTCTTCCTGCCTGGTGATTATGCATGAAACGATAGCCGGCCATGTAAGGCATCCGTCTAGTAGCCGCCGCTGCTGCCGCCACCGCCGCTTCTGCCGCCTCCTCCGGAGGAACCGCCGAAGCCGCCGCCTCCGCCGAAGCCGCCGCCTCCGAAGCCGCCACCGCCGCCCCAGCCTCCGCGGCCTCCGCCGAAAAACCTGCTGTATAGAAAAATTTTAAACAATGCCCTTGTTATTCTGAAACGGAACAATATCGCATCGGCCATAAAAAACAACACGGCTCCGATGATATAGAAATAATTCAATCCATCCCCGGATGTACGCGAATTCACAGGTGCCTGTGCCCGGCCTCCCTCTTCTATCGTAACGCCATATTCCTGGGCGACCTGCTCCACAACAGCCTTATATCCATTGAGCAGTCCACTGTCATAATCATTTTCCTTCAGATACGGATTCATATATCGTGTCCGTATCTGCGCAGTTTCAATATCGGTAAGCGCACCTTCCAGGCCGTAGCCTACCTCTATTCTCAGTTCCCTCTCTGCGACGGCATTCAGGATCAGCACACCATTGTCCTTTTCCTTCTGCCCGATACCCCACCTGGTAAAAAGCTCATTCGTATAGCTGTCGATATCCTGCCCGTCTAGTGTATCGATCGTCACGAGAACGACCTGTGCTGTCGTCTGCTCCTCCAGCTTTTTCCCAAGACCCTGTATGCTGTCCTTTGTACTTTGATTGAGCACATTTGCATAGTCATTTACAAAAAACGCCGGGGTAGGTGAAGGGAACGCCGTTTCCGCAAAAACAGCAGCATAATATGCAAATATGGTTGTTATAATCATCAGGCTTGCTGCCAATCGCTTTTTCACCATGCACCCTCACTTTCATGCGAACCGCTGGAATCACAGAATGCCGTAACCCATTGGCTTAGAAATTAACCTTCGGTGCTTCCTGCGCACCGGGAGTTGCCTTGAAATATTCCTTTGTCTCAAAGCCCATGAAGCGGGCAAAAAGATTGCCGGGAAATCTGGTCACCTTTGTATTGTATGCCTGAACCGCATCGATAAACCGTTTCCTCTCAACCGATACACGGTTTTCCGAGCTTTCAATATTGGTCTGCAGGTTGGTAAACTGCTCACTGGCCTTCAAATCGGGATAATTCTCCACTAATACCAGCAAGCTTCTGGCTGAAGACGCCAGCTGCTCATCTGCAGCAAGCTTGCTGTCCACATCCGAGGAGCTGTTGTAAAGCACGGACCGTGCCGCCGCTATATCTCCGAATACCGCTTCCTCATGCTTGATGTAGCCCTTGACGACCTCTACCTGGTTGGTAATAAGGTCCGCCCTTCTCTGCATCACATTTTCAACCTGGCTCCACTTGCTCTGCACATCCTGGTCTGAAGCAGCAAGGCCGTTGTAAGTGGTGATCGAGCCAACTACCAGAAAGATTGCCACAATTGCAAATATGCCCCATTTGATCCATTTGCCGCGCACAAAGGAATCGTAACTGTAACTCATTATCCATCATCCTTTCCAATCACAAAGCTGTCAATATCTTATTATTATACAAAAACTATTATTCTACAAGTTAAACGCATGGAATACACAATTTGTCTGAATGAATTACTAATTTCCGATAAGGCTTGCGGAAGCGGCAGCACTACGATAGCGCTGCGACCTATATGATAATCTGGAGAAAATCGCGCCGGAAATTTGGCCGAACATGCAAAACCCGGGACCATCCTTCAGGCTTTTTCAGGCCGGAAGTACAGTCCCGGGCTCATTGCCGCCCTTAGCTGCCTGCTTGTCTCAAGCCGCCTCGGTATATTTTTTGAAGTTATCCAATATGGATCCCCACCCCGCCTTTTGCATTTCTAGTGGATATGTCGTCTCAGCATCAAAGGTTATTACCACCTTGACACCTCCATCCACCTCGGTAAACACATTGACTACCTTTCTACCATCGCCCAATGTATAAACAACTTTCTTACCCGGAATGATTTCATCGTAAGTTCCCCAAAAGTCGAAGCCGGAGCTTCCATCCCGTGCAGCCATCCTGTAGTTGAAGCGTCCTCCTTCTCTGAAATCATTTTCTGCAGACGGAGTATGCCAATCGTCAGAAGCATGGTTCCAATTCACAATATGCTCGGGTAATGACCATTTTTCCCAAACCTCACCAATGGGTTTGCTGATGATGGCTTCTATTGTTATTTGTTGATTATCCATATCCTCTTCCTCCTTGTCAGTAAAATAAGTGATTGATGTTCGCAGTGCTATGATCAGTGTTATGATCAGCACTCAATTAATACCATTTAATCTCATGGTATAAACACAATCGTTATAATCCAGCCGGCAGAAAGAGGTACAAATGTAGTAGTCCGTTATTATTTCAAGGTTTCATAGATATGCCCTTAACCGGATCGCCATATACTGCTTTTGCGGCAGTTCAACCCGGAACCTGCCTCTTTTTTTCCCCAAATGGTTCATTTTCATATTCCAGGTATCAATGACGCAGACATCATACTCTGTTACGTCGTCAAGGTGGAAGTCACGGAAGGCCGGCTGCATGAAGCTAT
>JAEZMC010000334.1 GCA_023435805.1 Bacillota bacterium
ATTTCACCCGAGCACAAAAAGGCGGCGGGTGAATTGAAAAGAGCTCTTGCCATCTACCGTGACGCGGAGGATTTGATTAATATCGGCGCCTATGTAAAGGGCAGCAACGCCAAAATTGACCAGTCCATCGAGCTGATGGACGGCATATTGGGCTTTCTGCAGCAATCCACGGATGAACGCTTTACGTTTGATGAAGTCCTGAATATGCTCTATCAGGTCCTCGATAAATAAGCGGGGGTGGTTGAATGGCAAAGTTTCATTTCAGGCTTCAATCTGTATTGAATGTCAAAACGCAGCAGGAAGACAATCTAAAAAATGAACTGGGAAAAGCCATTCAGAAGCTGGAGGCTGAAAAGCGAATTCTCTCCAGTCTCGAGAGAGCCTCACTGGAGCTTACTGCCGAATTCAACGAAAAAGCCCGGAAGAGTACAGTTCACAAGCTCATCGAATACAACGGCTATTTGTCTCTTCTTACGTCAAAAATCAAGCTGCAAAAAGAAAATGTAAACCAAGCCGCTCTAAATGTCGATAAAGTAAGAGAAGAGTTGGTGAAGGCTGTCAAGGAAAGAAAAATATTGGACAGGTTCAAGGAAAAAAGGCTGGAAGAGTTCCGTCTGGAACAAAACAAGCTGGAGCAGAAAACAAATGATGAAATCGTAAGCTACAAACAGAGCGGGAGTAGTGCGGGAGAATAGGAATGCCAAAAAGCAGCGGTAGTAATACAATATTGGAAAACCCCAAAACGCAGGGCAAAGAAAAAAAGGGAAAAGGGATTTTGTTTACCCTTCTAACTTTGTTGGCAGTCGTTGCTGTCATTGCTGCAGTATTCGGAGGGGTTTTTTATTTTGTCATCCACAACAACATGAACGGCCTCGCAGAGCGCTACCGTTCCACAATTCAGAGAATCCCGCTGGCGAGGCTTGCGCTGCCTGCGGTGCCGGACCCGCTGGACCCCAGATACATGACCCCGGAGGATATAAAAAGCAAATATGTTGAGTTCAGAGCTGAAAATGAAAGGCTGAAGCAGGAGCTTGCCGCGGCAAAGACCAAACTGGATGAGTATCAGGGGATTACGGACGATTATGAAAACCTGAAAGCCGATACGGAGAAAAAGCAGCAGGATATAAAGGAACGCGAAGCCGCCATGGATCAAAGGGAGCTGCAGCTGAAGGAAATGAAGCAAAAAATAGACGAGCTGGCCGCCAACGGCGATAAGGAAGCATTTCGCGAATATTTTGAAAAGGTGGATCCGGAAAACGCCAAGCAGCTTTATGCAGAGATTGTAAAAGAGCAGCAGTCGGACGCCAATACTAAAAAGTTTGCCCAGGTTTATGAAGCAATGGATGCAGCGGCGGCAGCACAAATATTTGAGCAGCTCGGCAATTCCGGAATCGATATGACGGCCGTCACGCTGAAGGCCATGAAAAAGGAAAACTCGGCGGAGATACTGGCATCAATGACCTCTGATTTTGCAGCAAAAGTGACTGAAAAGTTAAATGAGCTGTTCAAAGGTAATTGAGATAAACATCTACATTGAAAGGAGGTGAAAAAATGACATTACATGAAATGATGCTTGGAAACATGCCATCCAAACAGACCGCCTCGATCATGCAGCTGGGAGCTCAGAACACGCAGAAATCCGGAGGAAGAAACGAAAGCAAGCAGTTCGGAGACATACTCGGCGGAAGGATGAGCGGCACGGCCAGACAGGAGGGCCTAAACCGGAGCAATACAGGTCATTCCTCGGAAGCTGGAAATGCAGAAACCGTTGCAGAGAGTAGAAACAGGCAATCGAGATACCTTACCTTCAGAGAAGCGAATGCAAAAAATGCAAAAGCCGCACCCGGAAAGGTACAGGAACACAAAATGGCTGAAAGCACCCCGGACGACGATCATATCATCAACGGTGAGGATAAGTCAAAAAACGCACACTCTGCAAACAACGCACCTCACAATATGCTTCAACTCCTTGCCCAGGTAATGGGCGTGGATACAGGCGAGCTGCAAAAGCTTCTAAAGGAAGCAGGCATTACGTCGGAAGCTTTTAACAACATGAAGAATGCCGATGAAAATGTCTCGAAGCTGTCGCAATTGCTGGGACTGAGCAGTGAACAGGAGGAAGCCCTGATGAAAATGCTGCAGCTGGCTGGCGAGGTAACGGAAGCGTCAACGAAGGCTCAACCTGAGCTTGATACGACGGAAGTGACAGCTCGGGAACAGGTGAAGGCGAACGGGGACGGAAAGTCATCCCCTATGAATGGAGCCGGAGCAGCTGACAGCCAGGAGGCAATATCTTCGGAAGCTGCTGATGAGACTGCTGCAGCAGATATGAAGCGGCAAATCAGGGAAAAGCTGGACGAGCTTGGCGAAAGGCTGGTTAAGGACCGCAGTTCAGTTGAGTCGGAATGGAGGCGGTTTTTGCAGCAATCATCCGACAGGCTGGGAAAAATCCTGAACGTTCAGGATGAAAATAGCGCAGCGGTCGGGAATAAGCTTGTTGAACAGCTTGAGGTTCAAGCTGCCGGTGCGGAAGCAGACGGACAGGACAGTAAGGAGCCCGGGCGGGAGACCAATGCAAAATCGGAAAACGGTACGGCAGCATTGCAGTCGGCACCCTTGGCCGAAGAAGCACAGACACAGCCGGCATTTGCAGTAATACAGCCGGGTAAGGTTAGCGGTGCTGCTTCAGTTGAAAAAACAGATCTAAAAATGCCGGTGACGCAGAAGGAAATCATCAGCCAGGTGATTGAGAAGGCAAAAGTAACATTGACGCCGGACAAGTCTGAAATGGTCATGGATCTCAAGCCGGACAGTCTGGGGAAAATATCGCTGAAGGTCATCACGGAAAACGGCATGGTCATGGCAAAATTTATCGCAGAGAATCAGCAGGTGAAGCAGGTGTTGGAGTCAAACATGCAGCTGCTCAAGGACTCGCTGGAAAAGCAGGGCATGAGTGTACAGGGCTTTAGTGTTTCAGTCCGGCAGGATTCCAGCCGTTCCTCGGAAAGCTGGTCGCAGACTGAAACAGGAAGGAACCGGGGCCTTACCGGAAACGACTACCGCACTGCAGGACTGGAAGGAGACCTGACCGGCGCAGTAGCAGCAGCCGCCGTAAGAAATCCCTACAGTTGGGGAGGCAGCACGATTAATTTAACGGCATAGGAGGTGAAGATTTGAGCAGTTTATCAATCAACAGTCAAAAAACGATACAACAGATCATAGATGAAACTGCTTCGTCAGCCGGCAGCAGAAAAACGGGAGAACTGGGAAAGGACGATTTTCTAAACCTTCTGGTAACGCAGCTCAGGTATCAGGATCCCCTGAACCCCACAGACGACAAGGAATTCATCGGACAAATGGCACAGTTCAGCGCACTGGAGCAGATGCAGAACCTGAACACCAGCTTCACCGCCACCAAGGCCTATGCGCTGATTGGCAAGACCATTACAGCAAACATCAAGGATTCTTCTACAAACGAAACGACCATAATACAAGGCGACGTTTCGAGTATTAAGTCAGACGGCGGCAAATACTACGCGGTAGTAAGAGGTACGGATGTCCCTGTGGAAAGCATCACTGATGTGACCGACAGTGCCTATTCGCAGAACAACCTCTCGGCCTACACCAATCTGATCGGCTGTAATGTCAACGGGATCGCATACAACTCTGAGGACGGTGACATGATCAAGGTGAACGGAAAAGTCATAGCGCTTCAGAAAGGCGTGTACGAGGACTATGCCGTAATGGACGGCGTCAGCGTAGAGATCGCCGGCCTTGATACCACGGTCAAGACCACGGATCCGGACTATGTGAAAAACAAGCTGCAGGAAGCTTACGAAAGTGGCAAGGAAATCGACATAATCATTAAAGACAGTACCGGCAAACGCGTACCGGTTACAGCCAAGCTGGCCAGCCTGGACATTGCCGCCAACGGAAAGATTACCGCAGTTTTGAACGGTGTTCATGTACCGCTAGAGAGCATTACGAACATAACCAAAGCGGAGGCAGGTGCTGACGATGGTAATTGACAGTTCAGGAAACACTCTGAACAGGCCGCTTATCACCAATAGGCCCACAGTCGGAGCCGGGAATGCAGCCGGTGGTGTGAAAAGTCGGAGCAATGCAGTAGCAGGCGGATTCGGCAGCATTCTTCAGCAGAAGCTGTCGGAAACCGGGGAGCTGAAATTCTCCAAGCATGCGGAGCTCAGGCTGCAGTCCAGGAATATCAATCTTACGCAGGCGCAGATGGACAAAATGAAAGAGGCGGTTTCAAAGGCGGAGTCCAAAGGGGTAAGAGATTCGCTGGTATTGATGGATAACCTGGCGTTTGTGGTCAACATCACGAACAGGACGGTCATCACCGCGGCCAACAGCAGTGAATTGAAAGACAATGTATTTACCAACATCGACGGAGCAGTTATCGTATAGCAGCCGGACCCTTTCGGGAGGCTGTACATCCCTGAATGACGGAGGGGATGAAGACTATGAAGGAGGTCGAACATTCAGTATGATGAGATCAATGTTCTCCGGTGTGTCGGGCCTCAGGGCACACCAGACAAGAATGGACGTTATCGGCAACAATGTCGCCAACGTCAACACGGTAGGTTTTAAATCGGGAAGGGTAACCTTCCAGGAAATATTCAGCCAGACTTTGCGGGGCGCCAGCTCCCCGGATGCCACAACAGGCAGGGGCGGCACCAACCCGATGCAGATAGGCCTTGGCCTGGGCGTCGGATCGGTGGACACCATCACAACCAGAGGCAGCCTGCAGCGTACCGACAATCCGACGGATATGTCGATTGAAGGAGACGGCTTCTTCATCTGCAAGGGAGGCAGTGCCGATACGTTTAAATTCACCCGTGCAGGTAACTTCGGCATAGACAAGCTCGGCAACCTGGTGACGGGCAGCGGACTTAACGTATACGGCTGGCAGGCGCTGAAGACCGGCAGCAAGGATGAGTTCGACACGGAAAAGCCCATCGAGCCCATCAACCTGTATTCGGATGATTACAGGAACAAGAGGATCATAGCGGCCCAGGCGACAACAAAGGCGGAGCTGACGGGTAATCTGGACGCTTCGACGACGATTGCAGCTGCAACTCCGACCACGGATGACATGTTTACAGTACCAATGACTGTCTATGATTCACTCGGTAATGACTATAAGATCAGTGTCCGTTTTTGGAAAACAGGTGCCCCTGATACCGGAACCGAATGGAGCTGGGACATTGATACAGGTACAGGATCCGGAGTAGATGCCGATCAAACCGGGAATATTACGTTTGATCCAAATGGTATAATTTACTCCGGTGCAGGTCCGATTGATGTCGAATTCACACCAGATGAAGATACATCAGGAACAGGACCGTTTCCTGTTAAAATAGACTTTTCAAAAATAACCTGTTTTGCCGCCGACAACTCTGTGAAGCCCAAATCTGTCGATGGATACCCGTCCGGCAGCCTGGTTACCTTCAATGTAGGTGCGGACGGCATCCTGACAGGCATATACGACAACGGGCAGCAGCAGGCGCTAGGGCTCCTGGCCCTGTCGGGCTTTGAAAATCCGGCAGGCCTTCAGAAGGTGGGAGACAACATGTACATCCCCACCACCAACTCGGGCGATTACAAGGCAGTTAAGGCCGGCTCCAACGGCGTGGGCACGCTGAACCCCGGTACGCTGGAAATGTCCAATGTAGACCTTTCCAAGGAGTTTACCGACATGATCATCACCCAGAGAGGCTTCCAGGCCAACAGCCGCATTATCACCACCTCGGATGAGATGCTTCAGGAGCTGGTAAACCTCAAGAGATAATGACGGGATAACGGAAGGAAGCGCACCCGGGCAGGGCTGACACAATGAGAGTGGTTTCATGCAGGCGGTCTGGAAGCAGGCCGTCTGCATAAAATAAAAACGGCGAGGAAATATGAATTTTCGATGGGTCATTCCATCAAAGCGCAAAAAAGGCGAATGATGAAATTATCTATTGAGTTTTTGAGGTAAAAATATTATGATAAAATTAACCAGGCTGAATGGCTCGGTTTATGTCCTGAACTGCGAGCTGATAGAAACGGTTGAGGCGACGCCGGACACGGTGATATCGACCATCGACGCAAAAAAATATATTTGCAGGGAATCTGTAGACGAGGTCATTGCGAGGATTATCGAATTTAAAGGCAAAATACAGATTTACGCAAATTTACACAAATGATAGAGGGGGCATAAGTTTTGGAGTCTAAAGGTACTTTTTTCATACTGATTATCGTTGTTGCCGTTCTTACACTCACACTGGCTGCTCTTGCAGGTTATTTGTTTATCGTGCAGGGCGCTTCCCAGGAGAATACCCATGCTGCCAATTCATCAGCGGAGGTCAAGGAGGTTCCGGAGGAAGAAGACCTTCTTATTATTCCGCTTTATGAGGGTAAAAGGTATTTCAACCTGAAAAACGACGATCCTAAAAAGATCGCCATGATGCAGGTCAATGTCAAGCTGAAATGCTTCAAGACACTCAAAGAAAATAAAAAAGTCAAGGTAGAGGAGAAGGTCGCCGCTTACTCTGATGAGATACAGGAGCTGGTGGTCCGGTTTTTCCTTACCAAGACGATAGAGGATGTCAAGAACCTTGAAGTGATGGACAATGCAAAAAATGACCTGAACAAGGAGATCAACGCGCTTTTGAATGAAGGTGTCAAGCGTCCGGAGGATATCGTCTACAAGGTTATTTTTTCCGAATGGCTGTTCCAGTAGGAGGTGGGTGTAAGTGGGAGACATTCTGTCTCAAAATGAAATAGATGATCTGCTTAAAGCGCTGAGTACGGGTGAAATCGATGCACACCAGATGCAAACCACCACGCAGGAAAAAAAGGTAAAGAGCCATGACTTTAAAAGGGCAAGCAAGTTTGCCAAGGACCATATCAAGACGCTCAATATCATATACGACAACTATGCGCGGTTGGTGACCAACTTTCTTACCGGGTATCTCAGAACACTGGTACAGGTAGATGTTGTCACCGTGGAAGCATTGCCCTACAGCGATTTCAGCAATTCCGTATCCAATCCGGTCATATTGGCCATCATTGATTTTGCTCCTTTAACAGGGACCATCATTCTCGAGATCGAGCCTCATATCGCATTTGCGCTGGTGGACAGGATACTCGGAGGGAAGGGTTCCTCCATCGAGCGTGTACGGGAGTTTACCGAAATCGAACTTGCCATCATTGAGCGGATTATCATACAGATTTTAAATTTGATGCGTGAGCCTTGGGAAAACGTGCTTTCCATCAGGCCCAGGCTGGACAAAATCGAAACCAATGCCCAGTTTGCCCAGATCGTTGCACAGAATGAGACTGTCGCACTGATTACACTTAGTGCACGGGTGGGAGATGTGGATGGTATGATCAACATATGCATTCCCCATATGGTTGTTGAACCGATCGTTTCCAAGCTGAGCACGAAGTTCTGGTTTTCAAATGTAGAAAAAGAAGCTACGCCTGAAATGAAGGATACAATAGAAATGAAGGTACGCAATACCATCGTGCCTCTAAAGGCACTGCTGGGCAAGACTACCATAAGCGTCAGCGATTTTTTGGACTTGCAGCCGGGAGATGTGCTGCAACTGGATACGGCAGTCAATGACGATATGGAGATACAAGTAGGGGACCTTTTGAAATTTTACGCTACGCCCGGTGTGAAGAAAAACAAGGTCGCAATCAAAATTTCCAAGGTTCTGAAGAAGGAGGATGAATAGTATGGGAGATATGTTATCACAGGCTGAAATAGATGCTCTACTTAACGGCACACCGCTGGATACACCTGAAGATACCGGATTTAAGCAGGAGGACCTTTCTTCGCAGGAGATTGATGCGCTGGGTGAGATAGGGAACATCAGCATGGGTACCTCCGCCACAACGCTGTTTACGCTTTTAGGCCAGAAGGTTCTGATTACGACTCCGAAGGTATCTGTAAGCACGTGGGAAGACTTGTCCGCGGAATATTCCACTGCTCATGTTGCAGTACGGGTAGAGTATACTCACGGATTGGTGGGCAGCAATCTTCTGATCATGAAGGAAGACGATGTAAAGGTGATAACGGACCTGATGATGGGCGGCGACGGCAGCAATACGTCCGGAGCTCTTTCCGATCTGCATCTGAGCGCCATAAGCGAGGCGATGAACCAAATGGTGGGGTCGTCCTCCACTTCCATGTCCTCCATGTTCGACAAACGGATCGATATCTCACCGCCGAAGGCGTTTATTCTGGAAATCGGCAATCCGCAGCAGAATCTGGGCATCGATGGAAATGAAAAGATCGTCAAAATTGCATTTAAAATGATCGTGGGCGATCTGATCGACAGTGAAATCATGCAGATACTGCCGATATCCTTTGCAAAGAAGCTGGTTGAAAACCTGCTGCATCTGGATACCGGCAGCGGAACATTCCCAATTCCGAGCACACCCAAACGGCAGCCCGAACCGCCGCCTCAGAAGCCGAATGTACCGCCTGCTCCTCAGCAGCCCATGTACACGCAGCCGCAACCGCAGCATATGCCCCAGCCACAGAGCTATCAGGCTGACTACGGTTATGAACAGCCTGCCGCATGGGGCGGAAATCAGGACCACAGACAGAATAGAGAGCCAGTTAACGTGCAGCCGGTTCACTTTCAGAATTTTGATGACGGAAGGATCGTGCTGGAAAAGAAAAATATCAGCCTGATTATGGATGTACCACTGCAGGTAACTGTGGAACTGGGCCGTACCCAGAAGCTGATCAAGGATATATTGGAATTCGGTCCCGGCTCAATCATAGAACTGGACAAGCTGGCCGGGGAGCCGGTAGATATCCTGGTCAACGGAAAAGCGATTGCAAAGGGCGAGGTTGTTGTCATTGATGAAAGCTTTGGCGTAAGGGTAACCGATATTATCCATCCGAGCAAACGGCTTTAAACAACCTGTTTCTGCATGATTTGCGGTTTGGGGACATAATTTGACACCCAAAACATACAGTATGTGTAATTTTTTGTTGATTATACCGCTGTGAAATGTTAACATAAATTAAGACTGCTCTGTGGTTCGGCTAAAATATTATTTCCTGTTTTTTCGGGAAACGGAGCGGTTCGTGCAGTTTCCCGGAAAAATATCGGCGGAAGTACTATTTTAACGATGACTATACTCACACAATAAGGGGAGAGATGTATGGGAAAAAGGATTTTGATTGTTGACGATGCTGCTTTTATGAGGATGATGATCAAGGACATTTTGTCCAAGAACGGCTATGAGGTAGTCGGAGAAGCCGAACATGGCGGCCGTGCAATTGAAAAGTACAAGGAACTGGTACCGGACCTTGTAATTATGGATATTACCATGCCTGAGGTAGATGGAATACAGGCAGTTAAGGAAATCCGAAAAATCAACTCCGATTCCCAGGTGATCATGTGTTCCGCAATGGGACAGCAGGCAATGGTTATCGAATCGATACAGGCAGGAGCAAGAGATTTTATTGTGAAGCCATTTCAGGCTGAACGCGTTATAGAAGCTGTTAAAAAGGTACTGGGTTGAATTCCCTTCGGAATACGGTCAATACCATGGCCGGCGCAGCCGTTCTCTGACGGATGGCCGGGAATCGGGGGAGTATTATGGAGGGAATGGATGTACTAAAGGTCATATTGCTTCTGGTCGGTTTCTGTTTATTGCTTTTTCTTACATATGTGACGACCAGGTACATCGGCGGAAAGCAGAATAAAGCCATGCGGGGTAAAAATATCAGCATTGTTGAAACGGTGAGCCTTGGCATGGATAAGCGCATACACCTTATAAAGGCAGGCAACCAGCATATTCTTATTGCATCGACCGCCAAAACCGTAGAGTTTCTCACAACGGTTTCGCTGGATGAGGAAACGGCCGGGCAGGAAACAGATGTGCACGAAACCGGCAATCCTTTCGATTTCAGAGTGTTTTTTGAAAAGTATGCGGACATGTATAAGGCAAAAAAGGATAAGACAAACGAAACAGCAGCACAGAATACGGCTACCAGGGATATTCCGGAAAACCGCGATTTCAGATCCAACCTCGGCAGGTTGAGATCCATTGTACAAAAGAGTTCGGTTCATGTAAAAGAAAACGGGGATGACTTCACGAATGAAAAATAGATTGAGAGGTCTGCAGGTTGTTGTAATATTTCTTATAGTCATATTCTTCAGTTCGGATGTTTTTGCAGAAACAACATTCCCATTCAAGTTCGGCTTCAGTGTAGAGCCCGCGTCTTCACCACAGGAGGTATCCACCAGCATACAGATACTGCTGATGCTGACAGTATTGTCTCTGGCACCCTCCATCATCATCATGATGACCTCCTTTACGCGGATCATTATCGTACTTTCGTTTTTAAGAAATGCTCTGGGTACACAACAAATGCCGCCTAATCAGGTTCTGATAGGGCTTGCTTTGTTTTTGTCCCTTTTTATTATGACGCCGGTCATCAGCGATATCAACACGCAGGCGTATGAACCCTTCAATCAGGGCACTATTACGCAGCAGCAGGCGATTGACAATTCTTCACAGGTTATAAAGGGCTTTATGCTCAAGCAGTTCGGTAAAAACGAGAAGGACCTGGCTTTTTTTGTATCGCTGGCTAAGATACAAACGCCGGTAGACCCCAAAGATCTTCCGCTTACAGTGGTGATACCGGCTTTTATCATAAATGAACTGACAATTGCGTTTAAAATTGGGTTTTTGATTTTCATACCTTTTTTGATTATCGATATGGTGGTTTCCAGTACATTGATGTCCATGGGTATGATGATGCTGCCGCCGGTGATGATTTCACTGCCGTTCAAGATTCTGCTTTTTATCATGGTGGACGGCTGGTCGCTGATTACCAAAACACTGATCACTTCATTTATTACATAGAACGGGGAGGAAGAAGCATGGACCAGGGTACGGTTATCAATATCGCACAGAATGCATTGCTGACCACACTGTATGTTGCGGCTCCACTGCTTGGCCTGAGCCTCCTTGTGGGGCTGGCGGTGAGTATTTTTCAGGCAACGACGCAGATTCAGGAACAGACATTGTCATTCATACCCAAAATACTGGCTATCATTGTAGCTATTGGCGTATTCGGGTCCTGGATGCTGAAAACGCTGATGGAGTACACCAACAACCTGTATGAGAATATCAATCACTTTATCCGGTAAGGCTTGGCTGAAATATTACAGCCGCTCCATTTGCGGGGAATGGAGCAGATGGTGCATATTCCCCGGAAAAGATCGGTGAAAGTTTTTTTTAAACGGATGCCTGGACGAGGAGGGGGCTTGAATTTGCCAATACCGGCGGGACTGTTGTTGAACGGATTTGAAATATTTTTGCTAGTTTTTGTACGAATGACCGGTCTGTTTGTAGT
>JAEZMC010000386.1 GCA_023435805.1 Bacillota bacterium
CATATACGCCGAGCACCTGCCCTTTTGCGCCGGCAGGATTGGTCAGCGGGCCGAGTATGTTGAATACGGTCCGGATGCCCAGCTCCCTTCTGGCTCCTGCCGCGTGCTTCATGGACTTATGGAACAGCTGCGCAAACATAAAACCGATACCGGCCTCTTCAATGCATCTTCCTACCTGATCAGGACTTAATGTAATGTTGATGCCCAGCGCTTCCAGTACGTCCGCACTGCCGCTTCTGCTTGACATCGCCCTGTTGCCGTGCTTTGCCACGCTGGCTCCGGCCGCTGCCGCTACCAGCGAGGCTGCTGTGGAAATATTGAAGGTGTTCGCTCCGTCGCCTCCCGTACCACAGGTGTCAATACAATACGGCAGGCTGTGTGTCACTTTTTCCGCTTTATCCCGCATCACCCTCGCACACCCGGTGATTTCCTCCACTGTTTCACCTTTGAACCGGAGCGCCGTTAAAAACCCACCGATTTGCGACTGGGTAGCGCTTCCGTCCATAATACAGCCAATTGCCTCCATGATTTCTGTTTCCGTCAGGTTTTCCCGCCGTAACAATTTTTGCATCGCTGCCCTGATCATCCTCATTCTCCTCTCTTCTCGGCGGTGATGTACCGCCCGCTCAACTCCCTCCAGCCCGGACCGCGCCGCAGCTCTTGCCGGTCTGGTCCTCGCCGTGTCTCAGCTCATTTATACACGTCACCCACAGTTAAGAAAATTCTTCAGTATGACTTTGCCTTCCGGTGTTAAGATGGATTCCGGATGAAATTGTATCCCGTACACCGGAAATTTCTCATGCTTCAGCCCCATAATCTCACCGTCGCCGGACATAGCAGTTATTTTCAGCGCTTTCGGCAGTGTTTCACGCTCTACCACCAGTGAATGGTACCTGCCCGCCGTAATTTTCGCAGGCAGCCCTTCAAACAGAGCACAGTCCGGCAGCAGCTCAATTTCCGACGCTTTTCCGTGCATCAGCTCCGGGGCATGCACCACCCTTCCTCCGTAAGCTTCGCCGATCCCCTGATGTCCAAGGCATACCCCGAGGATCGGTATACAGGCGCCCAACTCCCTGACAACCTCTATAGAAATGCCAGCTGCCGCCGGGAAGCCCGGTCCCGGTGAAATGATAATACGGTCCGGCTTTCTGGCAGCGACCTGCCCCACCGTAAGAGCATCATTCCTGTACACCTCCACATCTCCGTCCATTTCGCCTACATATTGATACAGGTTGTATGTGAACGAATCATAATTATCAATGATCATGATCATCTGATACTCTCCCCCTCTTCCAGAGCCTTGATGGCAGCCATGGCCTTGTTCATGGATTCCTCATATTCCAGCTCCGGCACCGAATCCGCAACAATTCCGCCGCCTGCCTGGATATATGCCTTACCGTCCTTGAATACGATCGTCCTGATGGTGATGCAGCCGTCCAGATTCCCGTCAAAGCTGAGGTAACCCACTGCACCGCCATACTGGCACCTTTTTACGGTCTCCAGTTCATCAATGATTTCCATCGCCCTGATCTTGGGCGCACCCGAAAGCGTGCCGGCCGGCAGTACCGCCGACAGCGCGTCGAAAGAATTCAGGCCGTCCCGCAGTTCGCCCCTTACATTGCTGACAAGGTGCATGACATGGGAGAACCTTTCAATATGCATCAGATGTTTCACCTGTACCGTTCCGAATTTTGATATTTTGCCGATGTCGTTCCTCCCCAGGTCGACCAGCATGATATGCTCAGCCCTCTCCTTCACATCCGACTGCAATTCCTCTTCAAGCGCCTTGTCCTGCGCTTGTGTCACGCCCCTTTTGCGCGTTCCGGCGATCGGGCAGGTCTCAACCGTTCTGTCCTCCACTCTTACCAGCATCTCCGGCGATGAGCCCGTCAGCGTGTAACCGTCAAATTTCAGAAAATACATGTAGGGACCTGGATTAATCGTGCGCAGTGCCCTATAAGCATTGAACGGATTGCAGTCCGTTTCCGCGCACAGTCTTTGTGAAAGCACCACCTGAAAAATATCGCCGTTCCGGATGTATTCCTTTGCCCTTCTTACGTTTTCACAGAACTGCTCGCGGCTGATGTTGCTGGTGATTTTCAGCTTGCTGCCCCGCGCCGTACTGCGAGGGAGCGCCGTTTCGGAAAGCATCCGCCGGGCTGCCTGCAGCTCGTCGTAAATCTCCCTGATCCTGCCGGCAACTGTGTTGTAGCATCGTTCCACATTGCCGTCCACATGCAGGTTTACAATAATATGCAGTTTTTGCTTGAAATGATCGAAGGCGATGATTTCATCGGCAAACATAAAATGAAGCTCCGGTATGCCGACATCATCCATGGGGATATTGGGAAGCCTTTCAAAGTAACGCGCGGTGTCATAGCCAAAAAAACCTACAGCTCCGCCATTGAAGCGCGGCAGGCTTCTGAGCGGCGCACCCCTGTATTGTGCCATCAGCTCCTTCATGACTTCTACAGGATTCTGCTGCACAATTTTTGATTTTCCGTCCCGGTATTTCAATTCGGTCTGTTTCCCATACCCCTTTACCGTAACAAAGGGGTTTTTGCCGATGAAGGAATACCTGCCCCATTTGTCGCCGCCTTCCACGCTTTCAAGCAAAAAGCAGTAAGCGTTCTGCTCCATTCGCTTGAAAATGCTGATGGGCGTCTCCATATCGGCATAAACCTCCAGAGATACCGGTATGATATTGTACTTTTCCGCTAGTGTCCTGACTTGCTCCAGATCCGGGTAATACAATGTGAACCCCTTTCCGAAGAGGGAGGGTTTGAGAAAGACTATCGGGATCAAAGGATATATCCGTAAATCAATGTAAAGGGACTGTTATCCCCGGACATATCCGGCTGTGAAAACGGCTTGAAAATGAAAAAACCGGGAAAAGAATCCCGGCTGCAAAATCCATGCGTGTAAGCCTGTCTCTTCTCATCTCTGCTCTTCTATCCTATTCTCTACTCTGCTCTGCTCTTTCAATTTATGAAATTATAACACGGAGCCGAATCGATTGCAATCATTATTTTACAGTTCCTGTTATTTGGGGCAATTGCTCCATAGGGCTCTGAAAATGGATGCCTGTCGTCTTTCAGTTGCATTCGCCTGTCTTATCATATATAATTTACATGGCTCAAATATTCAAAAGGAACGTTATTTCTTTTGTTAAAACGTCCCTTTATTAAGAAACAGGAAGGTCGAATAACATGAAACTTGGTATTGTAGGATTGCCTAATGTGGGCAAAAGCACGCTTTTCAACGCAATAACGAAAGCGGGTGCGGAAATAGCAAACTACCCGTTTTGTACGATAGAACCCAACGTAGGTATTGTAGCTGTGCCGGATGAAAGGCTGAACAGGCTTGCGGATATGTACAAGCCGGAAAAGGTGACGCCGACCACAGTTGAATTCGTCGATATTGCCGGCCTTGTAAAAGGCGCCAGCAAAGGAGAAGGTCTGGGAAATAAATTCCTCGCCCACATCCGTGAGGTCGATGCAATCATTCATGTGGTGCGCTGCTTCGAGGACGGCAATATTGTGCATGTGGACGGCTCCATCGGCCCTGCCCGCGATATCGAAACCATCAACCTCGAGTTGATTTTCGCCGATCTGGAAATGCTGGAAAAACGCATCGACAGAACACGCAAAATGATGAAATCCGGTGATAAGAAGTTCCTGGTGGAAGTGGAACTATACGAAAGGATTAAAACGGCACTCGAAAGCGGCATGCCGGTAAGAGCGATGACCTTCAGCCCGGAAGAGCTGGACCTGGTCGGCCAGATTTTCCTGCTCACCTCCAAGCCGGTGCTTTACGCCGCCAATGTTTCGGAAGACGACCTGCAATCCGGTTCTTCCAACCGGCATCTTGCCGAGCTGCAGGAAATCGCCTCCAAGGAAGGCTCGGAGGTATTGGTGATTTGTGCAAAAATCGAAGAGGAGATTGCACAGCTGGAAGACGATGAAAAAGCTGTATTTCTAGAGGAACTCGGTCTCAAGGAATCCGGTCTGGACAGGCTGATTAAGGCAAGCTACAAGCTTCTCGGCCTGATGAGTTATCTCACAGCAGGTCCGCAGGAAGTCAGGGCCTGGACTATTGTCAAAGGCACAAAGGCGCCACAGGCGGCTGGTAAAATTCACAGTGATTTTGAAAGAGGCTTCATACGCGCTGAAATCGTCGCCTATGACGATCTGATGAAATGCGGTTCATACGTTGCCGCACGTGAAAAGGGACTCGTCCGCTCCGAAGGAAAGGAATATGTTATGCAGGATGGAGATGTCACGCTTTTCAGGTTTAATGTCTGATCAAGCGCGGGGCGGATACTGAAAACCAGTCCCGCCGTTCTGTTTAAAACGATTAAAACCCGTGTCCCGTCAGGTGATGCCACCGGAGGGCACGGGTTTTTATTTGATTCATTCAGCCACTTTAACATTCAGCCTTTTAATCTCCGAAGCTTGAAGCACCTTGTCCAGATCGATAATGGATATGAGCTTGTCGCCCTTCTTCCCCACTTTTTTGAAATACGCAGCCGCCTCACTGCTGATGGCCGCAGGAGCAGGCTCGACCTCTTCATCTGAAAATCTCGCTATTTCTAATACATCATTGACAATAAAACCTGCCAGCTTGCCTTCTATATTGGATACGATGATCTTCGTCTTCTTTCCCGTTTTGGCTTCTCCGAGCTCAAACCGTTTGTTCAGGCAGATCACAGGGAGTACCGAACCTCTGTAGTTCAGTATGCCTTCAATGAACTTCGGCATTCTCGGCACCTTGGTCACTTCCTGATACCGAATGATTTGAAACACCTGTGAAGCCTCCGCACCGAACATCTGTCCATTCAAGCCGAATACAACCACCTGCAGCTCACTCATTCCTGCACCTCCGTGATATTAGGATCGAATATTTAATAAAATTGGCAATGAATGCATGTCTTCTACTATCACAGAATATCACACATTCGTTTGTTTGTATATCCCGCGCAGCAGCAGCTTGGTTTTTTATTACATTTTACAACATTTCACGGTCACTTGCAGAGATTTCCTGTCACACCATACATATATGCGCGCATATTGGCAACATTGCGCACAAATTCATGCTTGACAATAAAAATACTCCGTGCTAGTATAGAATAAATTTTATGTAAAAAGGCAATGACAAGGGAAAGTATACAGGATATTGCTTACAGAGCGTGAAGGAACGTTCATCCATACGCAGCATGGCAGATGCCGTCCTTCATATCGTCAGCGAGCCGGGGTTGGTGGGAGCCCGGTGGAGCATCCCGGTAGAAGTTCCCCTTGGAGCCGCAGGCTGAAGGTTTATAGTAGGCTGTGCCGGGAATCCGCCGTTAGAGGGATGAGCGTATGACTTGTACGCGATTAAGGTGGGTTTTTGCCAATTTGAGTGGTACCGCGCAGAGGTTAACTCTTCGTCTCATAGCAGACGGGGAGTTTTTTATTTGCAGCCGGGACTGATCAGCTGCGGATACAGCATAAAAATGAATGTGTCTAAAATAATACGGGAGGTCTGTTTTATGATTATTGTAATGAGCCAGAACGCTACCATGCAGGAAATCGACAATGTAGAGAGAAAGCTTACGGAGCTGGGATTCAAGACGCATCCCATCATCGGAGAGGTGAAAACGGTAATCGGCGCAATCGGTGACAAAAGGCTACTGAACACCCATGCCATATCCTCTATGCCAGGTGTCGAAAGCCTCGTACCGATCATGAAGCCCTTCAAGCTGGCAGGGAGAGAGCTGAAGCAGCATCCCACCGTTGTGGATGTCGGCGGTGTCAAAATCGGCGGCAATGAGGTGATTGTCATGGCAGGCCCCTGTGCCATCGAAAATGCCGGAACCTTCCTGGAGACAGCCGGTAAGGTGCGGGATGCCGGTGCCAAACTCCTTCGCGGCGGTGCGTACAAACCCCGCTCCTCCCCTTACTCCTTTCAGGGGCTCGAAGAAGACGGGCTGAAGATCATGGCCGAAGCCAGGGAAGCTACAGGCTTGAAAATCGTGACCGAGGTCGTTGACACACGGGATGTGGAGCTTGTCTCCTCCTATGTCGACATGATACAGATCGGCGCCAGAAACATGCAGAATTTCAGACTGCTTCAGGAGGTAGGCATGACATCGAGGCCGATTCTGCTGAAAAGAGGCCTTGCGGCAACGGTTGAAGAATGGTTGATGGCTGCAGAATATATCATGGCAGCCGGCAATGAGGATATCGTTCTCTGCGAGAGAGGGATCCGCACGTATGAGACCTCCACCAGGAATACGGTGGATATGAGCGCCATCCCTGTGATAAAGGAGCTCTCTCATCTTCCGATCATCGTTGACCCCAGCCATGCTGCCGGCACATGGAAATATGTCGGGGCATTGTCAAAAGGCGCCATCGCTACGGGAGCAGACGGCTTGATCATAGAAGTCCATCTGGATCCTCCGAATGCGCTCAGCGACGGTCCGCAATCCCTGCGGCCCGCAAAATTCGCACAGCTCATGAAGGAATTCGAACCGGTTGCCAGAGCGGTCGGGCGTTCAATGAATATCGGCTGATCCGTATTTCCCGCAGCTCCTCCTTTGTGTACTCCGCGCCTTAAAAATGGGCATACTATGTCTGATACAAAAGTACGGGCAAAGGGCTGAAACAGGGTACCGATGAGAGGACTGGTGATCATACCTGCATATAATGAGGAAAAAAACCTTCCACGGCTGTTGGAAAGGCTTAGGGAGGTTTGTCCTGAATATGACGTAGTTGTGGTGAATGATTGTTCCTCCGACCATACACTTCAAATCTGTCGGAAATGGGGTGTTCCGGTCATTGACCTTCCTGTCAATCTGGGAATCGGCGGTGCCGTACAGGCTGGCTACCGATATGCCCAGTACAGGGATTACGACTTTGCCGTAC
>JAEZMC010000021.1 GCA_023435805.1 Bacillota bacterium
TTTGATGCTGTTTATAGTTGAGCCGTATACCTTGGATATTTTATAAAGTGAGTCACCCCACTGTACAACATACCTGATATAAGGCTGTGTACTGCTTGCCGCATAAATGCTGCCTGTCCCCGTGGCCATAAAGCCGGTACCGGAAGCAAGTATCACCATTATCACAATCAACGCAAACAGGATGCTTTTTCTGATTTTTGTCTGCATTTTTCTAGTTGACATTGTATTGACCCCCTTATTAATGATCGTATGCTTTTTCCCGTCAACAGTTGTACCTGACAGGTCCATCCATTATAACATGGACTGTTGTCCATAAACCAATGTAATTATTGGAATGCCTTAAAGCGTCAATACAATGCAAAAGACGTTCAATTTGAGATAAAATGGATGTATATGGTATATTGAATAAATTTGCGGTATAATTGGAATGTCTTCTTTGCCGTTATACAAAAGCGCATGATTGATACAATAGGAAGGAAGTTTTAAATGGATATCGGCCAAAATAGTTGCAATTCCTGCACCGAGGTACTCACCGACTATGACCTGCACCTTTTTAACGAGGGCAACCACCATAAAATTTACGAAAAACTAGGCGCGCATATAATAACCCACAATGGCGCAAGCGGCACTCATTTTGCAGTATGGGCGCCCTCCGCAAAAAGTGTCAGCGTTGTGGGCAATTTCAACTGCTGGGACGGCAGGAGCCACCCCATGAACCTGCTTTCAAAGTCGGGAGTGTGGGCGCTTTTCATTCCGGGTGTAGGCCCCGGCGAGCTTTACAAATATGAGATTAAGACCCATTCAGATGAGTTATTGATCAAGGCAGATCCCTTTGCCCTGTACACGGAGATGCGGCCAGGCACCGCATCGATCGTCTATGACCTCAACGGTTATGACTGGCAGGATCAGGAATGGATCCGCCAAAGAGATTCAGGGAACACATTTGATAAACCTGTCTCCATCTATGAGGTGCATCTTGGCTCCTGGGCACGATCAGACGACGGTTACAACAATTTCCTCTCCTACAGGGATTATGCCAGCAGACTGGTTTCCTACGCCGTCGACATGGGGTATACCCATATTGAGCTACTCCCCGTTGCAGAGCACCCGCTGGACGATTCCTGGGGCTATCAGGTGACCGGTTATTATTCGGTTACAAGCCGATATGGCAGACCGGAGGATTTCATGTACCTTGTGGATGAGTGCCACCGCTATGGCCTGGGCGTGATCATGGATTGGGTACCGGCGCATTTTCCAAAGGATGCACACGGCCTGGCAAGGTTTGACGGCACTGCCCTTTACGAGCACAGGGATCCGCGTCAGGGGGAGCACCCTGACTGGGGTACGCTGATATTTAATTACACACGGCACGAGGTAAGAAATTTCCTTGTTTCCAACGCAATCTTCTGGTTTGAAAAATATCATATTGACGGCATAAGGGTGGATGCGGTCGCTTCCATGCTATATCTGGATTACGGCAGAAAAAGGGGGCAGTGGATCCCGAATCAATGGGGCGGCAATCAAAACACCGGCGCGGTAGAGTTCCTCAAGCAGTTAAACTCAGCCGTATACAGCTATTTCCCGGGCATTATGATGATCGCCGAAGAATCCACTTCCTGGCCGATGATTACAAAACCTCCCCATACCGGAGGCCTCGGCTTCACATACAAGTGGAATATGGGCTGGATGAACGACTATCTGAGATACGTCAGCATGGATCCGGTTTACAGAAAATATCATCACAACAACATTACCTTCTCGATGATGTATGCAATGAGTGAAAATTATATCCTGGCGCTGTCTCATGATGAGGTGGTCCATGGCAAATGCTCCATGCTCAGCAAAATGCCCGGTGATTACTGGCAGAAATTTGCGGGTCTCAGGGTCACCTACGGCTTCATGTATGGTCATCCCGGCAAAAAGCTGCTATTCATGGGCGGCGAATTCGGCCAGTTTATCGAGTGGAATTTCAGGCAGGGACTGGATTGGAATCTGCTTGGCTACGATATGCATAACAAATTAAGAAGTTTCGTGCGTGATCTGAACAAGCTGTATACCTCTGAAAAAGCGCTTTATGAAATAGATTTCAGCTATGACGGCTTTGAATGGCTGGATTGCAATGACAGCGACCACAGCGTCGTATCATTTATACGCAAAGGTCATGCACCGGAGGATACCCTGATGTTTGTATGCAACTTTACACCTGTGGTGTATGATGGCTACAGGGTTGGTGTTCCGTACAATGCCTTTTACAGGGAGATCCTGAACAGCGACTCGGAGCTATACGGCGGCAGCAACGTCGGAAATCTGGGAGGCATACCTGCCGAGGCTGTAAGGCATCACCAGTGGCCATATTCGCTTGAGATGCAGATTCCTCCGCTGGCAGTAGTGGTGTTTAAGCCCGAACAGAAGCAGCAACCCGAATGATCGCTCTGATGGAATGAAGAAGCTGGTTTATGGATCCCCAGCAAAACCGGGAGATCGGAAGTATGCTATTTGAAAAGCTTTTCCAGCTCTTCGTATTTTTCATGTGTCAGAAGGGCATCTTTATCGATGCCAGCCAGCTTGACGATATACGTCCAGCGCCCATACGGGTATAATTTACTGATCGCTCCGAGGTTGATGATGTAGGATTTGTGGCATCTGAAAAACAGGCCGCGGTTCAGCTTCTCCTCCAGCTCGCTAAGGCCTTCGGAGGAGGTAAAGCGGTCCCGGCGTGTGTAGATCACTGTGCTTCTGTCCTCACGCTGAATCAGGATGATATCCTCCATATTGATCAGACTGATGCCGTCTTTGTTGCGGATCATCAGTTTTTCAGGCATACCGGCTGCTTTGGGCTGATTACCTCCGGCAGCATCCTTTTTTGCAGCACGGGCAAGCTTAATGCGTTCCAGTGTCTGCTTCAGCCTTTCAACCCTGAAGGGCTTGACCAGGTAATCGAAGGCATACACCTCAAAGGCTTCCGGCATATATTCTTCATGGGCTGTCGCGAAAATAATGATCGTCCCGGGGTCCACAGCGGCTATCTTCTTTGCACACTCGACACCGGAAACTACCGGCATTTCAATATCCAGGAACACAACGCCGGGGCGGTGCTCCTCAAAAAGACGGAGGGCGGTATCGCCATCCTCCGCTTCACCAATGATTGAAAAACCTCCGGTCTTTTCGATGGCCTTTTTTAAAACAAGGCGCATTCCCATATCATCGTCGGCAATCAGTACGCTGCAGTTCAAATTTTACCACCGGCCTTTTCTAAGATATTTGGGCTTTCCAAGCACCTCGGCAAGAATGATGCCGTTCATAAGACTTTCCGATGAGAAATCCAGTTTGAGAACGGATTCTGTAGAACTGGATTCCGTTCCATCATTGCTTCCTCTCAGATTGCCCTCCCGTACATTTACCGCATTGGCCTTCGGGCCTGCATCGTTCAAATTCAAGCCTTCTTCAGCTATACCGGCAGTTGTATTGCCTTTGGCAGATTTACCCTGCCGCTGATTCCCGCCAGTGTCATCCGCAAGGGATGGAGACTGTATCAACGGCTCTGCAGTATCTTTACCCTTCCCGTGGTAATCTCTGATGAAAGGATTCATTATTCTTTGCAAATTACTCCTGCTTGAATCTATTTTTAATATTTGATTATAAAAAGGATTAAAGCCTCTTATATTATTCCCCATAAAAAATCCTTTCCACAGCCCTTAGGACTTCTTTTCAATGCTCTCCGGGACGTCAGGCTTGTTTATTTTCGATATGGAATCCCTCATCTGGGTATCGGCAATCATGTTCTGCATGCCGTAATAATCCATAACGCCCAGTTTACCGCTGCTAAGAGCACTTGCCATGGCTTTGGGTACTTCGGCTTCGGATTCCACCACACGGGCCCGCATTTCCTGTACCAGCGCCTTCATTTCCTGCTCCTTCGCCACTGCCATCGCACGCCTCTCTTCAGCCTTTGCCTGCGCAATATTCTTATCGGCCTCGGCCTGAAGCGTCTGGAGCTGCGCTCCAATGTTCCTTCCAACATCCACATCTGCAATGTCTATGGACAATATTTCAAAAGCTGTTCCGGCATCCAATCCTTTGTCCAAAACAGTCCTGGAAATCATGTCCGGATTTTCAAGCACCTGCTTGTGTGACAGCGAGCTGCCTACCGTTGTAACGATTCCTTCACCAACCCTGGCTATAATGGTGGCCTCTCCGGCACCGCCGATCAGCCTGTCGAGATTGGTTCTGACAGTGACCCTCGCTTTGACCAGAAGCTCGATACCGTCCTTTGCCACACCGGATATATTCGGTGTTTCAATTACCTTGGGGTTTACACTCATCTTAACGGCATCCAGTACATCCCTGCCTGCCAGGTCGATGGCTGCAGCCCTGATAAACAGCAGATCCATATTGGCTCTGTGTGCTGCAATCAAGGCGTTGACCACCTTGTCCACATTCCCTCCCGCCAGGTAATGGGCTTCCAGCTGGTTTACACTGATGTCCAGTCCGGCTTTGGAAGCTTTAATCAACGGCAGGATGATTTTAACAGGGCTGACCCTCCTGAGCCGCATCCCTATCAACGTAAAAATACCCACACGGACGCCTGCGGCAAATGCCGATATCCACAATCCGACTGGAATGAACGTAAAAAACACTCCAATGAAAACGGCAACAATAATGATGATCGCCAAAAGTATAAGAAATGGCATAATGACATACTCCCCTTCCTGATCTATTTATACTTGCATGCTTGATTTTTGCCTGACAACGATCCGGTGCCCCTCGATCTTTGTAATGATCACAGTGGAATCCTTCGGTATAAATTCACCCTCCGATACGACATCCAGCTTCACCCCGCTGAAGTCCGCCGTGCCCGACGGTCTCAGCACGGTCAGGGCCGTACCTTCGCTGCCGATAAAATAATACAGGTCCTCCGATGCTGAAAATTTTACATCCGCATCCAGCGAGTCATTTAAAACCAGATGCTTGGCCAGCGTGCCCCTTGATGCGGATTGAAGCACTATTGTAAGCGCAACGCCGAGTATGGCCAGTAAAATCACAATCAGGATCAACGCCTGGAGCGGACTTTTAGCAAACAGGATCACTCCGGCAATGAGCAGTATGGCGCCAATAATGCCCGGTGCTCCGATTCCCGGATGAAACATCTCGATGATAACGAAAACCAGCCCTGCAATCAGACAAAGTATGGAAACCCAGCCGAGTCCGGTAAACAGCAATGACAGCTCCACCGTCAACACCTCCCCGTTCTTTATATTTACTATCCTTATTATAGAACCCATGTGGCAACGTTTGAATAGCTGCCGTTCAAACAATACGTTTCAGCTGTTCAAATGTCTTTTTGACAGCAGCTCGCTTCACGTTGAGGGCCGTATAAAGCTGTGCAGCCCAAACATATCGGGATACGGATGTTATCTGGGAACACGCCCTTCAAATACTTTCAGGCCGGCGCTGCAGGACACATCAATGGTACCGCCGTAATGCCCCAGGATGTCTCTGCTGATATACAAGCCCATTCCCTCGCCCTCGCTGCCCTTGGTCGTGACCCCGGCCTCAAATATTTTCTCCAGCAGCTGGGAAGGAATAGGTTCCCCGTTATCCGTCACCCGGAAGTAGTAGTATTTGAGGTCCTCAAATAATTCAATTTTCAACAGCTTGCTTTGAGTATTTTCACGAAGGGCATATATGGCATTGTCCAGCAGGTTTCCCAATACCCTGCAGAATTCCCATGCAGGTATTTTCAAATCCTTCAGCTGCGTCGTCACCTCCAGCGCAGCAGTAATCCCCTGCTGGTCGCAGGCCAGCAGTTTGGCCTGCAGCAGCGCATTCACGGCGGCATTTGAGGTCTTCATCACTCTGCTGACCTTCTGGATATCGTGGTATACCTTTTCAATGTATTCTCCGGCAGCCTGATGTTCATCCATTTCTATAAGCGAGTGGACCACCTGCAGATGGTTCATGAAATCGTGCCGTTGTGCCCTTAAAGTAGAATTGAGGCTTTCCAGCCTTGCCAGCGTATCCTGAAGCAGCCGGAATTGGTATCCGGTGCGCAGCAGGCTGGCTCTGTTCCTGAACGCCGCAAGGCTGTTTATGAAGATGGCCGCAAGGATGATAAACAGAAGCGCAAGGATACGTATATCTGTCAGTACTCCCATATCCCCGCTCTTATCTACAAGATAGAACAGAACTGCGGCAATGAGTGCAATCTGGGAAAGGTTAAGAAGGATGATTGTAATTATGGTTTTTCCAGGCTCAAGCTTTTCATTCAAAACTGTACACGCTCCTTCAGGAAATACCATATTCAGTATAACCTGTATGGACGATACAATCAAGCGCTAACCTTCACAAAGCTCCACCCTGTTGCGGCCCTTGTCTTTCGCCCGGTATAAAGCGTCGTCCGCCTGTTTTACCATCTCCGCCGCCGTAACACCTGCATTTGCGTTTAAAAGAAAAACACCCATGCTGGCAGTTATTCCGATACTATCGCTGCCTACGTCGAACCGGCTGTCTTCGACCTTTTTCCTGATCCGTTCACAAAGTGTTAAAACACCATTTCTGTCCAGGTTTGATATGACTACTCCGAATTCCTCACCGCCATATCTACCAATAATGTCACCCTGCCGTACAGATTGCTTCAATATCCCGGAAAACTCTTTCAGTATCCTGTCTCCCGCCATATGTCCGTACGAATCGTTTATAAGCTTGAAATAATCCACATCCAGCATGGCAAAAGCGATCTTCCCCCCATTGCGCCGCTGTCTGGACAATTCCTTTTCGAAAAGCTCCATCAGCAGCGAATGGTTGAATATTCCCGTAAGCCCGTCTTTTGTCGCGCATTCCATCCATTGATCCTGCTGATCCTTGAAGCGTATTGCCGACTGTACTCTTGCCACTAATTCCAGTTCGTCCACAGGTTTTTTTATATAATCGAACGCTCCGTTTTCCAGTGCAAATTTCAAATCGTTCCCGTCCGTTCTGGCTGATACCATGATGACTGGTATATCTTTCACATCAGGTGTGTCCTTCAGCAGACTGCACACTTCAAATCCGTTCATTCCGGGCATCATGATATCCAGTAAAATAACATCCGGCTTTAACTCATGGGCCATTTCCTGTACAGCCAATCCATTATCGGCTGTAAATACAATAAATCCCTCATCCGTCAGAATATCCGCAAGAAGTTTTGTACTGAATTTATTATCATCTACAACCAAAACCTTCCTATCCACGCCGCCCTCCTCCTGAAATTCGGATATACTCCGATAAATCCTGTAAATTTTGCTGTATCCATGCCCTGACTATTATTACTTTTTTTAATACTTTATCCCTCTCGGAATAGTGCAGCACAAATCATATTACTTATTTCGCCATTATTCGACAAAATCCTGCAAATCTTGCACCATCATTATAAACAACCAGCTCTCAGATGTCACGGCATAAAAAAACAAGAGATTTTCATCTCTTGTTTCCTTATGGTGGGCACTATAGGGCTCGAACCTATGACCCCCTGCTTGTAAGGCAGGTGCTCCCCCAGCTGAGCTAAGCGCCCGTATGAAGTTGAATAGAAACAGGAGGCCGAAGAAACTTGCGTCCTCCTGCTTCAATGGTGACCCATAGGGGAGTCGAACCCCTGTTATCGCCGTGAAAGGGCGGTGTCTTAACCACTTGACCAATGGGCCATTGTTATTTTGATTGCCCTGGTTCGGGCAAAAAAACTGGTAGCGGCGGTCGGATTTGAACCAACGACACTGCGGGTATGAACCGCATGCTCTAGCCAACTGAGCTACGCCGCCATTTAATGCGTCTGTCACGCTTAAGCGCTTTACTATTGTAGCAGATGATTAGACATAAAGTCAATAGTAAAGTTTTATCCGGACCGCGTCGGACCGCATCCAATATATGCCACTTAAGTGACGTTATATGTTATACAGCGCGTATAAAATTCATCGCCCATTTTAACAATCCATGAATAAAATCCCAGCTTTTACTCATAATATTTAAGGCTTGCTACCTAAATATCAACACGGGAGGATTTTTATGTACGATAAACAGGAAATTTTTGATAGGATTAACGAACTACTGGAGAATACGGACCTTTCCTATGAAATCAAAGATACTTCCGATCTGGAGAGTTTTCTGGACAACATTGACAACCAGCAGTACGAAGAATATGAAGAAATTGAAAATTTGTATAACGAGCTGATGGAGGTTTCGGATTTCGAGGAAGAATAACGGTGTGATGCGCATATTGCATGGCCTATGCTGCGTCCCTGCTGACACAATTATTTTGTTGTAATTGGAACGACTGAATTGTATAATTGTATATAAGCTGTTTTGACACACCCCTTCAAGCTTTGAAGGGGTTTTCAGTTATGATTGCAATGCAGAAAGTCGCTTTTTGGTCTGGATGCGGCTTTCCTCTGCAAGCGCCCAAACAGCTTTTTGCAGCAAATGAATGATTGCTGGCACTATATGCAATAGGAGGTCATACCATGCTGAACATTTACAAAACCATCAACGATGAGCTAGTCAGCCTGAACCATTTTGAAGATGGCATCTGGGTAAACCTGGTGAACCCTGATGAAGCGGAGCTTCAGCTGGTGGCAGACAGCCTTCCCATAGATAACGAGTACCTCCGTGCCGCATTGGATGAAGAGGAACGCGCAAGAATCGAACACGACAACGATCAATTCCTTATACTCGTGGACGTACCGGTCATAGACAAGGATGGCAACTCCAATCTATATTCAACCATACCTCTTGGTATTATTCTGCTCAAGGAGACCATTGTAACCGTTTGCCTGAAGGACAGCCCGGTGGTCAAGGATTTCGAGAAAAAAAGGGTGAAGTCGTTCCTGACACAGTTCAAAACACGGTTTGTTTTCCAGATATTATATAGAAATGCCGCGCAGTTCCTGCAGTACCTGAAATACATCGATAAAGCCAGCAGCAGGATTGAACGCGATCTGCACAAATCAATGAAAAACAAGGAATTAATACAGTTACTGAAGCTGGAAAAATCGCTTGTTTATTTCTCGACATCCCTTAAATCCAATGAGGTAGTACTTGAGAAATTGCTTAAGCATGATGGAATTAAAAAATACCCGGATGATACGGAACTGCTGGAAGACGTCATCATTGAAAACAAACAGGCCATTGAAATGGCCAACATATACAGCAGCATTCTTACAGGCATCATGGGTGCGTATGCATCGATCATATCGAACAACGTAAGCATCGTCATGAAATTCCTGGCATCGGTTACGATCGTCATGGCCATACCGACCATGGTCGCCAGCTTCTTTGGTATGAATGTGAATCTTCCTTTGCATCTGGCAGATAAAAAGCATGCCTTCTTGATTATCCTCGGATTTGCATCCACACTGTCTTTTGTTTCAGCTCTGATACTCGCCAGAAAAAAGATGTTTTAAAACCGTTTCCCTCACCACTTCTCAACGAGATGATCCCAGTACCTCCGCGGCATAAGCTGCCTCTGGAGCTTTGGGTTTGTACGGCTTGGTATGGCAAGCGTGTTGAAAAACTGTTTCCAGAGACCCGAATAACGGGTCTCATCCGCTGTATCGGCAGGAATGTCGCCTGCGCTGAATTCGGACATAATCCAGGCTTTGCGATTGTAAAGCGCTGCAAGCTCCCTTTTAACGTCATGTATAATCCACTGCTGGTCTGACAGGCGCTCCGCAAAATGCGGTGCCAGCAGCTCCACAACATTTGAATCCGGGCTTACAGCCGAATAATAGACACCGCCCTCCACCTGCCGGAAACGGATAAAGCCCATCAGGCGGTGAACTTCGAATTCGAGTCTACGGTTGATATCCATTACTTTAAAGACAGTATCGTCGGAAAGGTGCAAATCGACTCTGGCTCCCATTTTCCACCCCAGTTTCAAATAACGGTAAATCAGCGTGCCTGCTTGCGGATCTTCGGACAAAAAGACGTGATACACATTTTTCAATGCCTGCTCCGAAATATTGCTCCATATGGAATGATAGACACGATCCGACTTTGCGGCGTCCTTACCGATATGAACATACCGCATCAGCAGATCCTGCTGAAGGTCCTCCTCACCCACAATGGCCTCAGGCTGCTCTCTGCGGTAAAATGCTTCGAATATGGCCGTAAGCAGCCCTTCAAAGCTGCCGTCATAAACATACGTCAACATCACAATTCACCCGTTATGCTCGCCAGCGCGTCTTCAGGCGCCGGTAGCTGCAGCGGCTCGCTGCCAGGGCTGTCGGGGAACATCATGGCTTCGCCGCTGCTAGGAAGTTCCTTCGCACTGTAAGGGATCGCAGTCTTCCACTGGGCTTCACTGAGCTGAAGCGGGTCCGGCAGGGGGGGTAGGAAGCTCAACTGAGTAAATGCCGTATCAGGTGCCGGAAGCCTGCCTTTATCCATCAGCATATTCGTCCGGATGAATAAAGCGCCGGCATCCAGATTATCTATATATTTGCCCTTGCAGGTAATAAAGAATCTGGCGCGCTTCAACACAACACCCAGCTTTTTGATGTCCGGGAAATCGAGCTTCTGTATCCTTCTGGCCTTTATGATGCGTTGGGCCGACCTTACGCCGATACCCGGTACGCGGAGCAGGACAAGATAATCGGCCTTGTTCACCTCTACCGGAAACTGGTTCAGGTTCCGGAGAGCCCAATCACATTTCGGGTCCAGCTGTGTGTCAAAATCGGGGTGGCTTTCATCCAGCAGCTCATTTGCCTGGAAGCCGTAAAACCGGAGCAGCCAGTCCGCCTGATTAATGCGGTGCTCTCTAAGGAGGGGGGGCTTGATAGCCTGAGGCAATGCCGGATGATTGCTGACGGGGACATAGGCAGAGTAAAATACTCTTCGCATGCCGAAGCGTTTGTACAGGCCCTCAGACAGCTTTAGAATGCCCAGGTCGTGGTCCGGTGTCGCGCCTACGATCAGTTGTGTGCTCTGTCCGGCAGGTATAAACTGGGGTGTGCTTTTAAAACGTATTTTATTGTCATTCGTCTCACTGATTTTGCTGCTGATGAAACCCATCGGGCCAAGGATGGACTCCTTTTTTTTCTGCGGAGCCAGCAACTTCAGTCCGTCACTCGTCGGCAGCTCGATATTGACACTCATCCTGTCCACATAGCTGCCCGCCTTTTCGATTAATGAGGCATCTGCCCCGGGTATGGCCTTAATGTGGATGTATCCGTTGAAGCGGTATTGTTCCCTGAGTAGCTTTATGGCACGGATGATCAGCTCCATGGTATGATCCGGTGATTTGACGACTGCAGAGCTCAAAAACAAGCCTTCAATATAGTTCCGTCTATAAAAATTGATGGTCAGAAGGGCTATTTCTTCCGGAGAAAATGCAGCACGCGGCACATCATTCGAAATCCTGTTGACACAATAGGCACAATCATACATGCAGTGGTTTGACATGAGGACCTTCAACAGAGAAACACACCTGCCGTCAGCAGTAAAACTATGGCATATGCCCGCACTGAAACTGCTGCCGATGCCGCCCGGAGTATTCTTCCGGGAGCTTCCGCTGGATACACAGGATACATCGTATTTTGCGCTGTCCGCCAATATCTTCAGCTTCTCCATCAACTCCATATGTTCACCTCAAAACCTGCTCTGCATATGCAATATAGGGCCTGAGCCCAATAACAGAGCTATATGTACAATTATACTACATGTTGAGGAAATAATCAAACATATGTTCGCCCGGTATGTGCCGGAAGCCGATCTATTTTTTTGAAGCCAGCCCGCCGTTTACCTTCCGGCAGACTGTTTCTTTTTCAACCTTTCGCAGCGCCTTTCGGATGCGGCTTCGTACTCAGCCCTGTCTTCATCCGTTTCCACCAGCAGACCGCACACCTCCGCCGGTTTTCCTCCGGCGTCCACTGCAACAAAGGTGAGATAGGCTTTGTTGGTAAATTTTCGCTCACCCGTCATGAAATTTTCTGAGAAAACTTCAACGGCCACTTCCATCGATGTCCTGCCAACCCATGTCACTCTGGCTTGTAATGTAATGATTTCACCGGCCTTAACAGGATGCTTGAACTCCACACTGTCAATGGCAGCAGTAGCAACGATCTTATTGCAATGCCTTTGTGCGGCCATGGCGCCGGCTATGTCAACTAGGTGCAACAGCTTGCCTCCAAGCAGATTTCCAAGCATATTCGTATCGTTTGGCAGTACAAGCTCCGTCATCTCTACCATGGATTCCCTTGATGATTTCAGTTTCATCTGTCCGCTCCTTTGCCTGTTTTGTCCGGCAGCCGTTGATGCGGTTGCGGCTCTATAGAATTATATACCCAATTCAGTCAATTATAAATAGGGTCCGTTCAGCGAAAGCAAAGCGGAAAAGCCAGCTGCAGCTGCGCATATATGCCCGGTAAGCATTCAAAGGCCCCGGAGAATCTCCGGGGCTCTAGATAAGGATATAATTAAGAAGGAGTGTATATGAAAAAGATTTACTTATATAATAGCTATTAAATATTATGAAACATTGTCGCTTTTGTTAACAAACTGTAAACAAATCGCTGCTATGCCGCCGTGTTTTCTTCATCCTTTGTTCGTCGCGGCTTTGTTCTTTCTTTCGCGGTACGGTAAAAGTATCAGCAAAGCTGCAACGTTCGCAATTGCGACAAATACATACATCAATTTGAAGCCGCCGTTCAGCGTATCCTTGAAGGTACTCTCCAATTCGGGCCTCATCGACTCCAGTTTGTTCTGGTAATCCTGCCCGGTCTTTTCAAACACCTCCGGTATGGAGGCCTTCATCGCCAGCATTTTATCAATCGCGTCACGCAGCGAAGCTTCCTGCTCCTCCATGGCTGCAATACCGGCCAGCAGCTCCGCTTTTTTGGCCTGCGTCTCCTGAAGGCCTGTCTTCAGTTCATCCTTCTGTGCGGATAATTCCTTCAATTTCGCTGACAACTGATCACGTGCTGCAGTAAGCTGTGCTAGCTGCGCTTTCATATCGCCCGGTCCCATTCCGGCAGGCATCCCCGTACCGGAGGAAGAAGCACCGGCGGGCATTCCCGTGCCGGAGGAGGAAGCACCGGCAGGCATCCCCGTGCCGGAGGAAGAGGCACCGGCGGGCATCCCCGTGCCGGAGGGGGAAGCACCGGCAGGCATCCCCGCCGGCCCGGTTGTGCCGTTGGCCATCACCGGTAAAGCCTGCATTGCTGCCGGTGTGGTGGAAGTACC
>JAEZMC010000047.1 GCA_023435805.1 Bacillota bacterium
GTCAAAGGGTTACAAAAACGCAGAAATTATAAAGGAGACGGGACTGAGCCTCAACACAATCAGGACCCACACAAAACTTGCCTATCAGAAACTGGAGGTAAACAATTCTCTTGACGCCGTCACACGCGCCAGACAGTTGGGAATCATCGACTAGGAACCGGACACACCGCATTAAAAAAGCACTATCCCGGCGGGGATAATGCCTCTCATTGTTAAATTATTCTTCCTGTGGTGGTTCGGAGCTGCCTTCAGGCCTTTCGCCCTCCTGCTCCTGGCCCGCCACCTCCATTTTTGATATGGAAACCTCATAGGCAACCTTTGTAAGTATTTCACCCGACTCCAGCTTTTTCTGGTAAGTCCTGCTTTGAATCCTGCCCCACACCTTAATGTTGTCCCCTACGGCACGATTTTCAGAAAACCTGGCGTTCCGTCCCCATGCAATGCACGGAATGTAATCGGATTTGTTATAAGGACGATTCACTGCAAGAAGAATGTCGGTGATTTCTCTGCCAAACGGGGTAGTCCTGTAAATGGGCTTTTTACAAATGTATCCGTTTAGATAGATCTGGTTAGGGTTTTTGATCTTTTTTTCATCCTCCAGGAAGGTAATATCTCTGGCGAATACGGTCAGCAGCAATCTGTTCCCATCGTTGTTATAGCTGTTGTAGGAGCGAAACTGGCCTTCTACCTCAATAACGGTTCCTATTTCCAGTTTATCCTTGCTGGCAAGCCTTTCAGAAATGGTAACCGGTATCCTGTCGTTGCTGTCACTCAGCCTTGGCACATCAAGCATAAAATAATAGAAGCCTTCACCATACACCTCATGACTGAACTCAACACTGGAAACCACTTTACCGGAAATAGTCGCCATGTTGTTCTCTATGATGTTTCCGACCATCCGACCCCCACTCTCCTCTCAAGGTTCATCTGTATTTTGAACGCATTTTTCTACTGTATATTTATTCGCGAATGGCCTGTTTTAGAATTAAAAAGTATCCTGTCACTAGCGCCTTCAAAAAAATAAAGTCAAATTCACCGCATGTTGAACATCATGATAGCTAACCATTAGTATATATTATATTACATATTTATCGTCTTGCAAATCCCTGAAATCATAATTTTGGAATATTATTGCTTACATTGTCGAACTCCCGTCAACACTATTGAGATCGATACCGTTTATAATGGCGAAAGATGCGGCGGCCAGCACATTGTGGCTGTCCAGTTCGTTTGCGTCCAGCCTGAGTTTGTATTCCTGCGGTTCGATTACCTGACCGTTCCGCGTCGAAACCGGTCTTTGAAGGCAGCATATGAAGCCATCCTTGAACACCGTATCGCCGATACTGGAGGTCGTGATACTGGCCTTTGTATTAAAGCCGTAGGTAACAAAGCTGTGTTTCATGCCCTGCAGCAGGTTGATCAGGCCACTGTCATCGACATTGACAATCGCCACACCCTTATCTGCAATAAGAGAAAAAAAACGCGCCGTTTTTTCCGAATAATCTTTCCGGTCCGCCACTTCCATATCTTCCGCTTTATCGGTATAAATCACAATGTCGAGCTTCACGTCGTCCATAAGAAACCGATCGGCATCGGAAATGCTTGTTTTCAGCAGCAGCAGGTCCACATTGTTTTTCTCCAGCTCGTTGATGTAGGCCCTCAATTTCCTGCCGTCCAGTTCCGGCAGGCCGGCGGAGTCAATAACACTTACCTTTTCGCCTTTTGATGCAAGTATCGAACTGATCAGACCGGTTGTCTGCTCTCTGCCTTCACTGCCAATAATGCCCGCAATAAGCATTTATGCAACCCCATCCCGTAAAAATGCTATTTCTATCTTGTGCGTTATAACATTTTTTATGTGTTGCTTTTTTGGCGTCCCTCATCATCAATAAAATAATCTTTGCGGAGGATAAGTCTGGAAACCGGGAGAAATCCATATCCTTTGGATTTCAATTCCGCTATGATCCCCGGCAGCAGCCTCGCGGTATGCGCCGTATCGTTATGGAACAAAATGATGGAGCCCGGCTTGATCTTCGTGTTGATTCTCTGCAATATTTCCTCTTTGCTGATCCCGGGCTTCCAGTCCAGCGAATCCACATCCCATTGGATGGTAAAATAGCCCTGCCGTTTCGCTTCCAGCAGGAGGCTGTCGCTGTAATCCCCGTAAGGCGCCCTGAAAAGATCACAGGTCGTTCCGGACAAACGTTCCAGAATATCCGTGCACTGTTTGATTTCTGAACTGATTTTAGGCTGATCCAGACTGCCCATTCTGAAATGGGAGTACGAATGGTTGGCGACATCATGTCCCTCCTGTGCTATTCGTCTTACGGCATCAGGGTATTTTTCGGCCCACTCACCCACAATGAAGAAGGTCGCTTTGACATCGGCCGCTTTCAGTGTGTCCAGAATATCCGGTATATCGTCTGCTCCCCATGCGCAGTCAAATGTAATAGACGCCACTTTTTCTTCAGTACCGACGGAATAAATGGGCAATTCTCTGTTACTCGAAAAAACGCCCAGCGCCTCCATTCCCTTTATGCTCACTACTGAAATAAGAAGTGCGGCCATAGCAAAAATAATCAGAAAAATAAGAAGCCGGCGAAAGTTAAAGACAAAAATCCTCATTTTATTACCCCACTCAGAATCCAATGCACAAACAATCCTGTACTATATTATTTGTCTGTCGGCGGGGATATGCTTAATGACTGGCTCTCGCAACCAAATAAAGACTCCGGTGTGCCGAACGCTTCCGGAGTCTTTATGCCATACAGGCAGACAGCTGCAGCCATTTGTTCCATTGAATCCTTTACGGATAAGACTGAAAATCCATATCGCGTATATATCTCAGCCGGGTCAGCTGCTGTCTGTCCGGCAGGTCAAAGCAGGCCTTTTCGGCCCGGTCCAGGTAATAATATACCGTGGAGGAATAGATAAAAGGCTTTAGGCGCTCCTTTTTCCAGGGATTCACAAAGGCCATCCGCATGCGTTTGGAAAAATGCACCCGGTCACCGTCGTGAAAACGGTACATGGAAACCATGGAACGCAGAGGGTCCTTCAGCGGCGCTCCGTGGTATTCTCCGGCGAATTCGCCGTTGCGGAAATACCAGCCGCCGTTAAAATAATCCTCCAGGCCGGTACCCATGATGCTTGGGCATTCATCCTTATCATCGTCGATCCATATATACTCCGGCGCTTCGAGGAAAGACAGGTAATTGGGCTGCCTTCCCTGGATAGACAGGGCACAGCCTGCAAAGTGCCCATTGCCCCGGGCATCCATGATTTCCAGCGGTTCTCCGCCGCTGTTTTCCCCGCACCGGAATGCGCAGCACAGCCTGCCCGCATCCTGGGGCAGCTGTTCCATGAGCTGGCAGCTGATATTAAAAAACAACTCGGCTTCAATATCCGTATGCAGGTTTTCCACTTCAAGCCTGAAGCCGTTTTGAAAGGGCATGGGAAGATAGCAGTAAAAGCCTCCGCTACTCATGCCGATATATTTCGAGAGAAAATGGCGGTATTCGCAATGCCCGATTCCGAAGAAATCACCGAGCGGTGTTAAAATGGAAGGCTCATCCGCACCGTCGAAATATATTTTTAGAATGGTCAGACGTAGTACCGTCGGATCCACAGGCGCCTGCTCATCCCAATGCCGCCAGAACCAGCCCGGCAGCGTGCACCAAAAACGGTTGATGATACCTGTTCCCTTGCTGTCGAAGATGATTTTGCTCTCACCCGGACCGACAAAAACAGTTTTTCCGCCAGTTTCCGGTTGAAAGGTGGTAAACTGTCCCGATTTCCCCGGGACTATGCGGTAAATGTCCTGCTGGCTCATTACAATATCCTCCTAAATGGATTTACAATACCTTCCCAGGCTTTCCTTGCCGGACAGCGGAAGCCGATCCTTTGCGCAGGGGAGCTGCGGATAGTGCATATGAGGCTCTGTCTGGTACCAGTAAGCCGTAGAGGAATAATCATTGGACAGGCTGTTGGCATGCCCGTGTTCAATCGTCACCCGGATGGACTTGTGGAAAATTACCGGATCTTCTATATGAAAACGGTAGGTCGTCCACTTCCCTGTGTAACCGAAAGAACCCGCCCCCCAGGTCCCAGGCGTTTCCCAAGCCCCGTTTATCATACACGGCTCGGCCAGTGAAATGCCGTGATACGGGCCGTCATATTTCAGGGAGGGATAGTCCCAGGCCGCACAGAAGTAATCTTCGGTTCCGGTGCCGTGCAGAGACGGGGGCCAGCTTTCGCCGTCTATGAATATCATATCGTCACCCTCGCCGAACCAGGTTACATTGGGTACCGGGCTGATGTGGTCGATGCTGAGGTTGCAGCCCACGTAATGCCCGGCGCCCTCCGCCTCCAATATGACATAGTTGCCGTTACCGTCCAGGTTTTTCAATGCGGCAATTTCCTTCAGCGGCCCTTCAAACTCCGTATGAGCCTCCTTCAGCTTTTCCATGTTCAACACACCGTCGGTGGGAAACTGCCTGTGCCACCGGGCATGGAAGTAAAGCCCATCCTCCGGGAAAGTCTCCAGCTCCTCGTAATCTACATAATAATAGAAATTCGGAATATCCACATCACATTGGTTTACAATGGTAATCCGGCCTTTACCGGCAAAGGGCATCGCAAAGTAGCAGTTCATGGCGGCATATTTTTGCGGTGAGCCTTGCCGTGTAATCATGTTTAGCGGCAGCGATACATAATGATTTGCCACACCGTGCCCCACACCGAAGAAGTCTCCGATGGGCGCCTCCACCGACGGCGAATCCTCGTCGTCCCAATACATGCGGATGAGGACGGTACGGAAGTAATAGAGCTGCTCGCAGTTGATGGTGCACCAGATGTGGTTGATCTGGGCCGGGCCTTCGACTTCAAAGATCGTTCGCTCCTCCCCTTTCGGAATCACAATATAATCCCTGTTCCCACCGGTCCGGTCCCAGCTGGATTCACGGCGCGTCCGTCCGTTTCTGCGTCTTGTAAGGCTTTTCAAGGCAGTGTTCATGGTTCCGTCCTCCTATTCATCGTACTGTACCAGCTTGTTCAGCAGAGGGATCACCCTTAGTGCATTTTTGTAGTAAATTTTTCTGAGCACATCCTCCGGAAGGTAAACGCCATAAATGTTCCAGCGTCCCTGGTTGTGTTCGTCCAGCGAATTGTACGGAAAGTATTCGTCCTTCGTTTCGAAGAAACGGTAGTTCCCGCTGACATTGACGGCATTGGGTATCAGGTCTGTTCCATATATGACCCTGTCCTGGTGCTTGATGAGGAAATCCCTTGCAGTGTAAGGCTGCCGCCCCAATTCGGATATCCGCTCGGCGGTGTCCACAAACATGTTGGGGTATGTATCCAGCATGCGTGAAACCTCCCTCAGATTCTCTGCGTATGAGCCTACATGAGCTACTATAAAACGTGTGTCCCGGTTTTTGAAAAGCAGTGCTTCCTGAGCCTCCAGCAATTCCGGGAAACGCGGGCAGGGACGGTCCCCATAGGACCAGTGCGGGTGCTCGGCCAGCTCCTCGTACCGTTCGTGGGTATGATCGATAACTCTGTCAAAAAAGGAGACCGGATCTCCAACATGAATGGTGATGGGCAGCTCGTATTCCGCGGCGGTTTCCCAGACCACCCGGAGCCTGTCGTCGTCCGGCTTCAGGTAATTCCCCCGGCTGTCGGTAATTTTTACACCGAGCGATTTGGAAAACTTTATGCCGGTGATACCTTTTTTAACACATTCGATGATATGCCTTCTGGTTTTCTTATTAAAATCAGCGTCCTCAATATTGGAAACATCCACCCTTCCGAAAATGGAGAAACGTCCCGGATAGCGGTTCACATAATTCTCCAGCTGGAAATCCAGCCGATCATCCCAGAAGCCGTCCATATCTATGATCAGCTTGATGTTGAACCGGTCCATGCTCTCCAGTACACTGGCAGAATCCTTTGTGCGTGTCAGGTGGCTGTGTGCGTCGATTACGGGAAATCTGGAGCGGGTGCGTTCCGTCTGCGGAAGCTCCAGCCGGCTGATGGGTCTGTATTCGTTCAGCGGTATCATGTTATCTCCTCCTTTATCCTTTTACGGCTCCGGCCGTCATACCATCAATAATATATTTTTGTCCCAGCAGATAAACCACCAAAATGGGCAGCGCCGTCATGACCAGATCTGCAAACACCAGATTCCAGCTGCTCTGGTATTTGCCGAAAAAGTTGTACACCGTCAGCGGCATGGGCCATTTGGAGCTGTCCGACAGGAAATACAGCGGAATCACAAAGCTGTTCCACACACCCATGAAGACCACAATAATATCCGTTACGATAACAGGCATCAAAAGCGGAAACACAACAAGGAAAAATGCCTTTAATCTGCCGCAGCCGTCGATGATCGCCGCTTCATCCATTTCTCTGGGAATGGTTTTGACAAAGCCGGTAAACAGAAACAGCGAAAATGCCAGATTCAGCGCGGTGAAAACCAGGATAACGCCTGTAAAGGTGTTGTTGATATGAAGCCTTTGGAGCAATGTGATGGTCGGAATGAGCGAAATAGGGGCAATCATCCCCAGCATGAAAAAGGAAAAGCCTGTTCTGGAAATGAATGTATTAATCCTTGCAAAATAGAAGGATGCCATTGCCGAGGACAGAACCGTCAATAAAACTGAGGATAGGGTGATGATGGCGCTATTGAGCATGGCTCTCCCGACTTTTCCTTTTTCAAACACCACCAGGTAGTTTTCCGGATGCCACTGCCCTGGCAGTGAAAGGCTCAGTTCCGCTGCTTCCTTTGTGTCCTTGAAGGAGCCGAGCACCATAATGCCCAGCGGTGCGATAATCACCAAGCTTCCCAGGAACAGAAGCAGGTAGAAAAGAATGCTTCTGATATGAGCGGCATTTGTAAAGCGAAACTGTTTCATTAATACTCCACCTCGTTCCTTCTCAAATAGTTCAGTACGGTAAGGACAATCAGCGAGATGATGGCGAAAAGCACCAGATTCAGCGCCGTCCCATAGCCCCACCTTCCTTCTCCGAAAGCCTTGTACACGACCGTGCTGACCACCTGGCTTGCAAACCCGGGTCCGCCGTTGGTCAAAACGTATACCATGTCGAACACTTTGAAGCCCCCGATCAGTGCCATGACCAGGTTAATGTTGAACGACGGGATGATCAGCGGGAAGATAATATATCGGAATTGCTGCCACGGAGAGATTCCGTCAATCCTTGCCGCCTCAATGAGCTCGTGGGGAATGCTTTGCAGACCCGCCAGATAAATTGCCATGTGGAAACCTGCATACATCCAGATTTCAACCGCACTGACAGTAAACATGACAATGTTTTTATCGGTAAGCCAGCTTCGGTTCAGCGCATTCAAGCCGAAAAAATTCAGCACGTCGTTCAGAAGTCCGCTCGGATGAAGTACCGCGGAAAAGATCAAACCCACAACAATGGTGCTGAGTATGGCCGGGCTAAAATATACGGCACGCCAGAAGGATTTCCCCTTCAGTTTGGAATTCAAAAGGAGTGCCAGACACAATCCCAGTACATTTTTTCCTACAGTCGTTACCGTAGCGAAGATCAACGTATTTTTAAGCGCCAGCGTGGATACTTTATCTTGAAAGATCTGTCTGAAATTGTCCAGACCTACGAATTCAATTTCAGTTAGGTATTGATTCCAATTAGTAAAAGAATACCCGAAGCCGGTAATGACCGGGACGACAAAAAATACAAAAAAGATGACAAATGCCGGTGCGGCAAATATGGGGCTATACAAACGGTCGGAAAAACTGCGGCGGCTTTGTAAAAACATGAACTCAATTACCTCCTTTACAACGGAAATGGACTGTGTGCCCTGAAGCTTCCCCTGTAAAAAATGCCTTGCTTGAACAAGGCATTTTTACAGAGTGTGCTGTAGCTGTCAAAAGCTGTTTTCGGCCTTTACTTATCCCAACCGGGAAGCTTTCTGGAGGTAGCAAGTTCTTCAAATTTTGCATCCCAGTTCTTAAGCACATCCACGGAGGTCTGTCCGCCGGCAAGCATATCAACTGTCAGCGTTGTCAGATAACCTACCTCCACTGCGGAGGTGATGGCCAACTCTTCTATAGCGCCCTGGCCCTTATTCAGATAATTTTCCATATATTCAGTAATCCAGTAGGGGAGCTCAGTCTTGCTCTCGGTAAACGGCGGAATGAAATTCCAGTCTGTGCAGATCTGCGCCATGTTTTCCGGTTGTGCTACAAAGTCGATAAATTTCAGCGCCCCGTCCTTGTTCTTGGAATCCTTGAATACATTAAAGCCGGAATACTGACCCGAAGCAAACCTTGCATTTTCCATGAACGGGAAAGGATACATGCTGAACTTGACATCCGGATATTTGGAGGTGCATTCACTGATAAACCAAGCGCCCTGCAGCGTCATGGCAGCTTTTCCCTCGGAAATCATCTGCTGTCCCATGTCGTATGTACAGGCCAGGAAATCGTCGTTCACATAGCCCTTTGCAACCAGCTCGTTCAATATATCAAGCGTTTTTTTGAATCCCTCGACCTCGGAGAATTTTACTTTACCGGTATTTAAATCATTCCAGCCGTTTTCAACGCCATTCATCACATTGGGGAACATGGTAACAATCCACATACCGATGGTCCATGTATCCTTGCCCGTCAGCACGATGGGCGTAATGCCTTTGGCCTTCAGCGTTTCACAGACCTTGAGGAATTCCTCGTAGGTTGTGGGAATCTGTATGTTGTTATCCGTGTAAACTGCCTTGTTGTAAATCATACCGAAAGGATCGCTGGAGCCGTTGATGGGAAGGAGGTACGCTCCGCCGTCAATCAGGATGGAATCCTTATTGATCAGCTTGGGATACCAGGAACGGTCCTTCATGTCCACAAAGGTGTCCGCCATGTTAACTGATTTGGCGAGGGATTGATAGTTAACCATGACTATTTCAGGTACTTCCTTGGCTGCAATTTTGGATTTGAGCAACTGACCGAACTCATTATCGGGAATAACCTGATAATCGATCGTTACGCCGGGATTTTCCGACTGATAGCTGTTTGCCAGCGCCTCCATGGAAGGTTTGTTCCATGTCTGGTTGATCATGACGGCTATCGTAGATTTTTCGACGCTCTCCGTTTGTGCTTGTGTAGTCGCTGCAACGGTGCTGCTGCCGGAATCGGCTTCCGGTTGGGAGGTACCGCAAGCTGAGAGCATTACTGCCGACATTGCCAGGATTAAGCAGGCTGCTACGAGTTTACTAACTGCTCTTTTCATTTTTACACCTCTCTCCTCAAATTTTGAACCTCTCGGTCCTCTTATGCTTTCATCATATCCCAGCCATCCGTATCAAAAAATGGACTGCTTTTAAAAGATAGGTAGACTTTTTTTTAAAGTTGAAAAAAACGCCCTCCACCCGTTGGAAACCCTCAAATAACAGTATTTAATCAAATTAACGGAACGGATAGGGGGACTTCGATGCTGCAGAAAATCAATCTACAATATAAGCTCATCATATCCTTTACACTTCCTATCCTGATTTCTTTTCTGGCCCTTACACTGTTTTTTTATCAGTATGTCCGCAATTATACCGACAGAGACAGCCGGAAAAGCATGGAGGATATTGCACAAAGCATCAACAACCAGCTGGACGGTGAGATATACAGCCTTGATCGGATAGCGCTGGGCATGCTCGGCAACAAGGAGCTTATTGACGGCCTCACCCGTCTGGATATTCACGACGGCAAAAACTCCGCAGCTCTCGCTCTGGAAAAATATGAATTCCAGAAGCTGGTGGACAAGCTGATCTTCACGCTCAATACGCCTATTCTTACTTCACCCATGATTTCAGTTTTCAATCCCGGGAAGGATTACTTTTTTGCCTGGAGCATTTCAGGCCTTGACCAGACCACCGTCAACACCAATCTTTACAGGCTGGACTGGCAGGAAAAGGTGGCGGAGATGAGCGGCGGCAAGGTTCTTTTGCCTCCCAGGCAAAATGAATGGACCTCAAAGCCGGATACGGTTTTTTCGGTAGCAAGGGCCATTATGACCAGCAAGGGGCAATTTCTTGGGCTTTTGGAGGTCCAGCAGAAGTATTCGGTTCTCGAAAAAATCTGCAGTCCAAATTCCGATACCTGGGTAACCATCGTGTTGGACGGTCAGGGAAATCGGATCTATCCTCTGGAGACCGGTGGGTTGGACGAAGCGCTGCAGAAAATGCTGCGCAGCACCAGAGCCGATGGCGAATTGGACTTTGATGCCGTTTCTGAAACCTATATTATATCCGGGGCTGATTCGGAGTACACCGGCTGGAAAACTGTCGTACTGCGCCCCAAACAGGAAGTATTCAAAGCTACCGCGCTGCTGTTCCAATTCATCCTTTACGCCATTCTTGCCATTCTGCTGCTCGTCCTGGCGGCCGTCATACTAATATCCAAAACCCTGACCCGGCCCATCCGTAAGCTCCGCGCCTCCATGGAAACAGTGGACATCGGACAGATGGATGTCAAGCTGGATTCCGAACCGGGAAACGATGAGATTTATCTGATCAACCGGTCCTTTGAACGAATGATCGAGCGTATAGACCTCTCAGTCAAGCAACGGGTTCAGGCCCAACAGGAGGAAGCCAGGGCATACCTGCTGGCACTGCAGTCCCAGACAAACCCGCATTTTCTTTACAATACGCTCAATACCATATCTGTTCTGGCTGACGAGAACGGACAGGAGGTCATTTTCAAGATCAGTACGCACCTGGTGGATATGCTTCGTTATGTAAGTGACTACAACAACACGAAAGTTCCGCTGCAGTCTGAAATCAAATATGCGCAGCAATATCTGTACCTGCTGAAAACACGGTACGAGGATAAACTCGCTTTTGATTTCTCAATCGAAGGAACACCGGAGCAGGTCATGGTTCCAAAACTGATCCTGCAGCCGCTGGTGGAAAACGGGTACAGGCACGGTCTGCTGTCCGTACCGCCTCCCTGGAAGATCGGGGTAACGGTGGAAGCTTACAGCAGTTACTTTAAAATCACTGTAACGGACAACGGCGGCGGATTTTCACCGGAAGTAATCGATGAGCTCACAAGGCGTATGGAGAATTTCAGGATTTCCGACAATCCGGCATTGGAGCTGAAAAACATCAGGCTGGATAATGTCGGGCTCTTCAACACCTATTCCCGGCTGTATCTGGAATATGGAGGCAATGTAAATATCATCATTACCAACAATGAACCAAAGGGTTCTTCAGTAACCATCACCGTCCGTTTCCCATCGGCCGGGGATACGGAGGAAACGGAGGAGACAGCAACGTGATATACCGCATAATGATTGTAGAGGATGAACCGCCAAGCATGCGCAATATAGAGAAAAACATGCTTTCGTGCGGTGTAGCCGATATCGAAATCGCAGCCAGGGCATACAACGGAGCGGAAGCGCTGGAGTTGATTCCGGAGGTTCGCCCCCACATTATCTTTTCCGATGTGAAAATGCCTGTTATGGACGGCTTTTCGCTGGTCGAGCAGGTACGGAAGCTGTATCCCGATATTTTAATTGTGATATTAAGCGGATATCAGGAATTTGACTATGTCAAAAAGGCATTGCATTTTGAATTGTCCGACTATCTTCTGAAGCCTATTGACATGAATGAGCTTGCGGGCCTTTTGGAAAAACTGAAGGCCTCTATCGGACAATCCATCTACCAGGCCATGGCAAAATACCTGCGGGCCTGTATTGGCCAATATCCGGCGGACGTTACACCGCCCGATGTCTTTCAGCGGTTCTGCGTCATAATGGTCAATGCCGGGCCATACTGCCTGGTGAACGGATGGCAGGACAGCAAATTTGAACATGCGCTCGCCAAGAATGAAATCTATTTCCAGCTGGAGGGATTAGCGGACAGGCAGTTCACATGGGTCTTTGAATGCAGCAGCCCGAACCTTTTCATAGCGGTGACAGGTTTCACGGATTCCGATGAGATCGGCATAAGCCAAGCGCTTAGCCGGCGTTTCACTGTAGGCCGTTCCAATACATATATTACTGTCGCCTACTCCGTGGCAGAAGCTCCTGAAGATATCCCCCGTTCCATCGCACGCGTGCGTGATCGGATACAGCTGGCATTGGTCCCGGAAAAGTCACAGATACTGGACGCCGATGAAGGTTTTACTCTGCAAAATCCTCCATCGATCAGCAAATCTGACGAAAAAATGCTGCTGGCCTTTCTGGAGGAAAGAAAGCTGAAAAGCTTCACCGGCGCTCTTTCCGGCCTGCTCCAGAAAACCTTTGCACCGGGTGTCACACAGCATTCTATCCAGAGCGTCTTGAATTCCGTCATTTCCTTGCTGAAAAGCAATCTATACGAGCTTTCAGGGGACGACCTGCCTGTATTGGAATCCATTGCAGCGGAAACCGTCAGCAACTCCCCTACCGTCAGTGATCTGACCGAGGAATTTGTAGGGAAGGTATACGATTTCCTCGTCAACCGCAACCGCTATCCCGGCACGGACCCCACTACCGAGGAGGTGATCGGAAGCATTGCGGAATATCTGGACAGAAACTATGCCGAA
>JAEZMC010000201.1 GCA_023435805.1 Bacillota bacterium
GCCTTTATTAATATGAAATACAAGCCTCTTCTGTAAATCCTCATGCCGTCTTCATCGGTCAGGTCGATGAAATCAACCTTGCAATCTTCTTCCAGCGCATAGCTGAGTTCCTTGATATCATTGTTGACTTTTGCGGCAATGACCGGCGTATTGTGAAGGCTGCCGCAGCTTTCGCTCAATTGGAGCAGCGTAGTCCCCTTCTTCACTTCAAGCTCGGTATGACGATCTATAATAATGTTGATCAAACTGTCTTTGTCTATCATAGTTTCTTCTCCCCATAATTCATTTAATTACAAGACTATGTTAATATTATAATATAAATGTGTGAAATTTGACAGAAACCTCTGCAATAAGTTAATATGAGAGGGTACGTCCCGGTCGGAGCAGCCTGGGAGTACACCCGAAACTGATAAAAAGGACAGGATTTATAGATGCAGGACAGGAAAGAACGTATAAGAAACGAAGGGCAGCGGAGAAAAACATTCGCTATCATATCCCACCCCGACGCGGGTAAAACCACATTAACGGAAAAGCTGCTGCTGTATGGCGGCGCTATCAGGCTGGCAGGTACGGTAAAAGCTAGAAAAGCAGGTAATTACGCCGTTTCCGACTGGATGGAGATCGAGAAGCAAAGAGGTATTTCCGTTACATCAAGCGTTATGCAATTCCAATATGGAGAACATTTTATTAATATACTTGACCCCCCCGGTCATCAGGATTTCAGTGAAGATACCTACAGGACGCTGGTAGCTGCAGACAGCGCCGTCATGCTGATAGACGGGGCAAAAGGCGTGGAGGCGCAGACGATCAAGCTTTTCCACGTATGTAAAATGCGCGGTATTCCGATTTTTACCTTTGTAAATAAAATGGACCGGGCCAGCAAGGATCCTTTTGAACTGATGGAAGAAATCGAGCGTGTGCTCGGTATCCGTTCCTATCCAATGAACTGGCCTATCGGAACCGATGGAGACTTTAAAGGCGTTTATAACAGAAAGCTGAAACAGATTGAAGTTTTCGAGGGCGGAAGGCACGGACAAACAGCGGTAAGTTCCGTAAAAGGCGGCGTTGACGACAGGGTGTTCGCCGATCTTCTGGGCAGCCACTATCATGACAGGCTCTGTGAAGAAATTGAGTTGCTGGATCTTGCAGGGGATGAATTCTCCAGAGAGAAAATACAGAATGGCGAATTGACACCGATGTTCTTTGGAAGCGCCATGACCAATTTCGGTGTTCAGCCCTTTTTAGAGGAATTTCTCAATCTTGCTCCTTCACCGGGTATCAGAAATTCTTCTACAGGTGAAGTAGATCCTGAATCCGAACAGTTTTCCGGCTTTGTGTTCAAAATTCAAGCCAATATGAACCCTACGCACAGGGATAGGATCGCATTTATCCGCATTTGCTCGGGGCAGTTTTCACGGGGAATGTCGGTTTATCACGTACAGGCGGGAAAGGAAATAAAGCTTGCCCAGCCCCAGCAGTTCATGGCACAGGAGCGCGCGATTGTTGAGGAAGCGTTTCCGGGTGATATTATCGGTGTTTTCGACCCGGGTATTTTCAATATCGGCGATACCCTGTGTGAAGGAAACAAGCGGTTTAAGTTTGAGGGCATCCCCATCTTCCCTGCAGAGCATTTTGCGCGCGTTTTCCCTGCAGACTCCATGAAAAGGAAGCAGTTTGTCAAGGGAATCAACCAGCTCTCGGAAGAGGGGGCTATCCAGGTTTTCAAGCAGCCTGACTCAGGAATGGAAGCGTTGATTGTCGGGGCTGTCGGAGCGCTCCAGTTTGAGGTGCTCGAACACAGGCTAAAGCATGAATACGGTGTGGATTTGAAGCTGCAGCATTTATCCTACAAGTATGCGAGATGGCTGGTTAACGATGTGGAGGACCCCAAAAAGCTGAATCTGACCAGTTCCACAATGATCGGCGAGGACAAGGAAGGCAGGCTGGTACTGCTTTTCGAAAACGACTGGTCCATCCGGTGGGCTGAAGAACGCAACAAGGGGCTTACGCTGTCGGATATTGCCGCTACTGTAAAATGACCGCATGCTGGGAAACGATCAGCCTGATGCCAATGACGGCAGTCTTGTCCTGATCAGTAAAAGAACTAGTACTAATGGCCTGTATTCCAACGCTCAATAATCGTATATAATGGAGATATGTGTGCCGTTTGGCACCTTATGACATCAATACAATCACGGGTGGTATGTAATATGAGTTCAGTTATGCACAAAAACGGCAGCTATACTATAAAGAAAGACAATATTGTGACGCTTGAGGGCGGAAAAGCGTTGACTCTGAAGTTGCTTTTACAGGGTAAACTTGATGTGTTTATTACCCCCGAAGAGAAAAGTTTCCCGCAATCATATGAAGATCTTAAGTATAAAAGTTACAGGATATTCGATCTTGAACAGAATATTTTCATCAGTTCAAACGATGTACTGCAAAACGGGAAAAACGGCCTGACCATCGCAGCAGCTTCGGACTGCGGCTCGTTTGCCTACGGGACCGAAAACGCGCAGAGTGCATGGTCGGTTATCCATACCCAGAAGGATTACGGGGCATATGTCATCAATTCACTTTGCACACTCATCTGCAGTGCCCACCAGGCGCTTCAGAAAGCATCCTCCTGCTGCAGGAACGTAAGAAGCATTTATGAAAACCTGAGTACATATTATATGGCCCTTTCCGAGGAGCACAGCCTCGAAACAACCGGGGGGCACCTTCGGGAGACAGGCTCCTCCAGGCTTTCTTACATGAAAGAAAACAATATGATGATTCCGTTGCACTTCAGCAAACAGTATGCGGAGACCGAAGCCGCGTCGGTCAATGATACGCTTTCAGACCTCCCCAATGAAAGAGTAACCTATTTCACACATATGTGCGACCTCTCTGTCGATCTGCGCAAGACGTTCTTTGCAGCGGACCAATATATAACAGACAGCCACATTACAGAAGCCTCAAGATGTCTTGACCAAATATTGCTTGCGCTCAGACGCACCTTCACCGTTCTGGAAGAAACACTGGAGCTGCTGTACAGCGAGAGTGACGATTGCGCATACAGGGCTTTCCTGAAGGCTGCCGGGGAAATGCATGAAAAGGAGCTTGACGTTGCCGCTGCCCTGGACGCCGCTACCTATATATATGAAAAGCTCAGGGATATTGCCGCTTATATCGAACGTGAATACAGGCATAAAATCGGCATTGATTTTGAATATTTTGAACATGACCATACGAATTCCATATCGGTTTTCAGAGCAAAAAAAGCCGGCAGCTCCGGTGCAATCACCATATCGGAGGATTATGACGGTATAAAAAGCCTGCCCGAAGAACTACACGACAGCGCAGCAAAAATTCTGGCTTATTCGGGATTATCCGAGGATAAATCAACCTGTTTCATGATGAACCTGACAGCCTT
>JAEZMC010000232.1 GCA_023435805.1 Bacillota bacterium
CGTCAGCAAGCAGACACAAGCGCTGCAGATGATGGCGGCAAGCAGCGAGGAGCTGACCGCATCCATTGAAGATGTGGCTGAAAACGCTCAAAGTGTGGCTTCTAACGTAACCTATACACAGCAGGTAACCGGAGAAGGCGTTCAAAATATAACACGTTCCATACAATTTGTTAAAAATTCTTTTGACGAAATAGAAAAAATAAGCATGCAGATGAATCGGGTCATGGAAAAAACCCATACGATCAATCAGATTATTGATATCGTAAAAGGAATAGCGGACCAGACCAATCTTCTTGCGCTGAATGCGGCCATTGAAGCCGCAAGGGCCGGCGAGCAGGGGAAAGGCTTTGCCGTGGTGGCGGATGAGGTAAGAAAGCTGGCGGAACATACCAAGCTATCTGTTGCAGATATACAAAAGAATATATCAGAACTGCAAAAGGATATAGATGGTTCGGCAGTACAGATCAGTACTACGGCCTCCGGACTGGATTCCGGCAAGAAGCTGGTGGATAACGCGCTGAATTCAATTGATACGATCCATACATCGATCGATTCGGTTCATGATACCATCATGCAGGTGGCCGCCAATACACAGGAGCAAACAGCCGCAACACAGTCATTTACCGGCGGAATCGGTGAGCTGTCCACCGAGGCTGACTTTCTGGCCGCACATTGCGATGCGACAGGCAGGGCAATTTTTGACGCAAGCAGAAATCTCGATTCGATCCGAAGCGATTTGGTTAAAAAGCGATTGTACCTAAAGGATTCCGACATGATCGAAATATACAAAACCGACCATCTGCTCTGGAGATGGAGGGTGTATAACATGCTTCTGGGATATGAAAAAGTAGATATCAGCGTGGTAGGGGACTATAAAAATTGCAGACTGGGAAAATGGTATTATGGCATTGATTGTGATAAAATAAGGGATGCAAAGGCTTTCAAGGACATGGAGAAGCCTCACATCCGCCTTCATGAGATTGCGCGTGAAGCTGTGCTGGCTTTTGAAAAGGGTGATACCGGCTCGGCAGACAGGTCTCTTGCGGAAATGGACAACTGCTCAAAGATGGTTATTGAAAAGCTGGAGCAGATAAAGGCACTGCTGTAATAGAATACGGGTGCCTCCACGGAGGTTCACATGTATCAAATCATGCTGGTCGAGGATGACGCAGCATTATGCGGACAAATACTCGAAGGCCTTAAAAAATGGGGATTCTGCGCCGATGTGGCGGTAAATTTTGAAAATATCATGGATGACTTCAGCAGGATCAAACCGCAGCTTGTCATTATGGATGTCAACCTTCCCTGTTACGACGGCTTTCATTGGTGCCGGAAGATCAGGGAGATTTCCAGGGTGCCTGTGGTTTTTCTGTCATCGAGAGATACCAATATGGATATTATCATGGGTGTGAATACAGGCGCGGATGATTACATCACCAAGCCTTTTTCCATGCAGGTGCTGATTGCAAAGCTACAGGCCGTAATCCGCCGTACCTATGATTACACAAATGCCGGTGCGGAATTTATCGAGCATAAAGGCCTGATGCTCAACCTGGGTGAAGGTACCGTCAGCTCCGGCAGCAGCAGGATGGAGTTGACAAAGAACGAACTCAAGATACTGTCCCTGCTGATGAACAACAAAGGCAGGGTCGTAACCAGGGAAAGCATGATGCAGCTGCTTTGGGACGACGCCGAGTATGTCAACGACAATACGCTGACGGCCAACATCAACCGGCTCCGCGGCAAGCTATCGGACATCGGTCACCCCGATTTTATCATCACAAAAAAAGGTCAGGGGTATATGGTATGAAAGTAACGGAATACATCAAAACCATCCGGCCTCTGCTTATTTGCCAGCTTATACTCCTGCTGATACTGGATGCCATACTGCTTGCCAGCAGCAACCTGTTAAAAAGCCTGCCGGATATCCTGTACCTGAACATACTGGTTGTCTTAATCCTTTTCGTTTATTTCATTTATGACTTTATCCGTATGAAAAACCGCTACGGCAGACTTAACAGGGCTCTGGAGGATGAAGTGGACGGGGATGTGGATACACTGATGCCTGAAGACGATAGCTTCTATTCATCTCTGTTGAGAAAGGCCGTCCGGCGGAGCTACCTGGAACACCGGAAAATTACGGACGTTCATGAGAATAATATGGACGAGCTGAACAATTACATCACCAAGTGGGTGCACGAGATTAAGATTCCCATCTCCGTACTGGAACTGATGCTGGAAAATACGGAGGATCTGGATACGGAAAACGCCAGAAAATTCAAAACGGAGATACAGCGCATCAAATTTCTCGCAAACCAGGTACTGTATGCAGGAAGAGCCGCACAATATCAGGAGGATGTCAACGTATGCGAATTCAGCCTGAATAATGCCGTAAGGGAAGCATTAAAGCTGAACGCCTATTTTCTGATGACAAAAAATATTGAAGTGAATGCAGACAGGTTGAACCATGCGGTAGTAAATGATGAGAAATGGGTCATATATATACTGGAACAGCTGTTGAACAACGCGGGCAAATATGTGAGGCAGGACGGAAGGATCGAGATTTTTGCAGCGGAGGATGATACAGCGGTCAAACTGCATGTAAAGGATAATGGGATCGGTATTCCGGCAGCGGATTTACCCCGTATATATGACAAGGGTTTCACGGGCGAAAACGGAAGAAAAACCTCCAAATCGACAGGAATGGGACTGTATTATTCCAAAAAAATGGCGGACCGGCTCGGCATAGGTCTGGAGGTAAGCTCCGAAGCGGGTAAATATACGGAGTTTATTCTTGTTTTTTATAAATTGAGCGACTATTTGAATGTGACAAAAATGTAACATACACCCCGTAAATATAACTGCCGCATGCTGGAATCCATAACCGCCAGGTTGTAGAATGGTAGCATCAAAGAGTCCGGAGGATTTCAGCATGAGTACGATTATTAAAACACAGGGTCTTCGAAAGGAATATGGTTCAAAAGGTATCCGGTTCCCGGCCCTTAACGGTATCGACATGGAAGTTGAAAAGGGGGAATTTCTGGCGGTAATGGGACCGTCCGGTTCCGGGAAAACCACACTTCTCAATATATTGTCCACCATAGACAAGCCTACCGGCGGCGTCGTCAGCTTTGACGGACAGGATCTGATCCGACTGAAAAGCGAAGAGCTGGCGAAATTTCGCCGGGATAAGATCGGCTTTGTTTTCCAGGATTTCAACCTGCTCGACAATATGACGATCATGGATAATATTGCGCTTCCGCTTGCTTTAAACAAGGTGCATCACAAGGACATCACACAAAGGGTCAAGCTGCTGGCCTCCTTTTTCGGAATAGAACAGCAACTGGTCAAATATCCATGGCAGCTTTCAGGCGGACAGAAGCAGCGTGCTGCAGCAGCAAGAGCGCTGATCATGAATCCCTCCGTCATATTTGCCGACGAACCGACCGGCGCGCTGGATTCCAAATCCTCTGCGGAGCTTCTGGAATGCTTTAAACGGCTAAACAGCCAATACGGCACCACCTTCATTATGGTCACGCATGATGCTTTTGCCGCAAGCTACTGCAGCAGGATTATGTTTTTGAAGGACGGAGCCATTCATGCCCGTCTGGACAGGACAGGCGACAGAAAAGAGCTGTTCCACAGCATTCTGGATATGCTTGGTACCATGGGAGGTGTTTCGGCGAATGAACTCTTTTAGTATTGCATTGAAAATGTTCCGGAACAACCTGAAGGCCTATGGCTTCTATCTGGCGGTACTGATATTTGCCGTAGCGGTTTATTATGAGTTTATGGTACTCAAATACGAACCGAGCTTCCTGAAGGCCAAGGATATCATTGTGGCTGCCAGATCCGCGTCATCGGTTACCTCTATTATACTGGTCGTTTTCCTTTTCTTCTTTATATGGTATTCCGGCTCGTTTTTCCTCAAACAGCGCAAAAATGAAATTGCCATCTACTCGCTGATGGGGATTAGCAGCCGCAAAATCGGGCGTATTTTTGCAATAGAAAGCCTTTTTTCAGGCGTTACTGCAATATGCCTCGGCCTGGGGATCGGTATTCTGTTTTCAAGGCTGTTCCTGATGGCAGTTACCAGGATTGCGCTGCTGGACGTATCCGTGAGCTTTTCCATACCGGCTGCAGGTGTGAAGGAGCTGCTGCTGGTATTCGGCATCAGCTTTATTGTACTGTCGGTCAGCAGCTATATCAGCGTAGCCCGCTGCAAGCTGATCGACCTGATCAGGGATGCGCAGAAGGAGGAGACGGAACCCAAATTCAAGGCGATTCGTGCGATATTATCCCTATTGTTGATTGCCGCCGGCTATATGCTGCGGAGCAATATCCTTCTCGCGCCCATCGTGGTGATGCTGGTCTCCGCCGGCACCTACTGGCTGTTCGGTGCACTGCTTCCAACCATTGCGAAGTTTCTGGCCAGCCGGAAGAGCGTTCTGTATAAAGGTGTACGCATTGTGAGCATCAACAACTTTACCTACAGGATAAAGGGAAACTATAGAAGCCTCGCCATGCTGGCCATCATGACGGCCACAACCATTACGGCGTTCGGCACCTCGCTGTCATTGAAATACTATGTGGAGGAAACGCACCATATTGAATTTCCCTATTCTTTTTCCTATGTGCTCAATGATAAAAAGACGGATGACAGAGTGACGGAAGCCATACAGTCATCGAAGCACCGTCTGCTGTACAGCGGCAAGATCGAGTATGTCAGATTGAAAGCGAATATTGAGGGCAGCAGGTTTCAAAGCGCACAGAATTTTAACGTTGTCAGATATTCAGATTTCCTCAGGGTTTCCCGCGATCTGGAAAAACAATATCCCGGCAAGGTTTACCCCCATAAGGAGATAAAAGGGAAGGAGACCATTCTGGTAACGGCACCCGCTACCATAGGCGGTTTCCTGTTCTATGAGGGACAAAGTGCCGTAACGGAACAGGGAAGCTATGAAATTACCCAGAGGATAAAAACACCGCTGTTCGGAAGCGGCGTGCTGGAGCATTACGAAACCATGATTGTGACCGACGAAGAGTTTGAAAAGCTGGCGAAGGGAATGGAAAGGAAAATTTTCAACGGTTACATCGTATCCGACGCCAAGCATTCTGTTGAGCTGGCAAAGAGCCTGATGGCCGTCATGCCGGAGGGAACCAGCCTTTTCACCTATGCGGCTAAATACATGGGTACGGTCAGCTTTATAGGACTCTTCTATTTTCTTGGTTCCTTCATGTCTATTGTGTTTATACTCTCAACAGGCAGCATTATGTATTTCAAGATTCTAAGCGAAGGATTGGCAGACAGGGGGAAATACGATATCCTTAAAAAAATAGGCATGACGCGCAGGGAGATCATAGATGCAGTGGCAATACAGGTAGGTCTTTCTCTGGTTCTGCCACTCGCTGTCGGCATCGTGCACAGCCTGTTCGCCATTGACGTATTGCGTGGAGTGCTGGATTACAGCCTTGTCGTTCCCACGCTGTGGGCAATAATCATCTATATACTGTTTTACGGCCTGTTTTATATTGCCACCACACAGAAATTCATGAGAATGGTATACAGAGGGTAGACTTAAGCATAAGCTTCCCATGGGGAAATACTGACGAATGCGTGGAATACGCCATGAGGTCAGTATTTCCCTTTCATTTTGCACATCTTTCTGATTTGCCGGTTGAAATAAAAATGACCCCATAGGAAGAAATATTTTTTCAGGTATTGACAATTAATGGAGTCGCAAATATAATAAAGCATATAAAACATATATGAATAGTTTGCATTCGTGCAGACTATATTTTAGGGATCAAATCCGACAAAACCAATATGAAAAATAAATTACAAATCGGGAGATATAATATGGCTCGTATAACACCTGTGGAATATGAAAAAGCAAGCAATACAGCAAGGGAGCTTTTTGACGATCAGATCAGCAGGCACGGTCGCATCACAAACATGAAGAAAACATTGCTGCATTCACCGGTTGCATTTCACGCGCTGATGGAGTGGTATCCGTTGAG
>JAEZMC010000311.1 GCA_023435805.1 Bacillota bacterium
TCCAGACGCTTTCCTTGCATTGATGAATAAACGGTTCAACACCGAATTTTTCAATTTCAGGTTTGCCATTGATGCCGAGCAGCTTTTCAACCTCCAGTTCAACCGGCAGGCCATGGGTATCCCAGCCGGCTTTCCTCAGCACGTTGTAGCCCTTCATGGTTTTATACCTGGGTATGATATCCTTCATGGTGCGGGTAAGGATGTGCCCGATATGAGGTTTTCCGTTGGCCGTAGGAGGGCCGTCGTAAAACGTGAATGCCTCGCAGCCTTCCCTGAATTTCAGGCTTTTTTCAAAAATCTTGTTGTCCTTCCAGTATTGAAGCACTTCCTGTTCTCTGTCCACGAATTTCAAATCTGTCGATACTTTCTTGTACATGACTGCCTCCTTGTTAATGTATCCGTATAAAATCTCCCGATAATCGAGTCCTGCAGGTGTAACCCTTCAAAGCGGCAATAAAAAACCTCCCGATCCCGTATAAAAGGGACGAGAGGTTGTTCAACCCACGCGGTACCACCCAAATTACCACCCTGCCTGAGCAGCGGCGGTCGCTTGATTCACAGGTAACGGTGTGACCCGGCATTTCGTACTTGCCTTAAAAAAGCTTTCTGAAAGCAGCTCCCGGAGGATTTTCAAATGCCTGCCCCACAGGCTTGCACCAACCGCCTGCTCTCTATAGAGGTATAACACTTTACTCTTTCCGATCATTGCAATAAAATATTAGCACATATTATATAACACGGCAAATGTACTGTCAATATAAGTGTTGCACCCATAGATCTCCGTATTATAACTCCGGCCTTATGCTATTTTTTCTTCAATACTATTATTCCTTCTTTTTCATCATATACAACATGCTTTACAAGGTTTGCAGGAAACTCGCCATTGCTGTTCCATTCAGGATCTAAACCAATCTTCAGGTCATTGTCATGCAGATCCTTGCTGACTTTCGTTTTGATGGTCAACTCCTTCGGATAGGACAGCAGGATATTTCCTACTTTGTCTATGATATGGAAAGAACCGCCTGTTGCACTCCATCTATACCCGGGGATGACATCGATTCCAATATAGGTTTTATTGCTATTGCCGTCTTCTTGACCAATAACACCTGTCACGGTCGGATCATAAGTCATACCATCATAGACCCTGGCATATCCGTCTTTAAAGGGCTCTGCAATTGTATAATTTCCTACGAACGGTATGTTGCCCGATTTGTCAACATAGTAAAGCTTACCCCTTATCATGGCCAGAGCAAGGCCCTCATGAAATGAGGACATAAAATTCATATCTTCATTGGGAGACATGCCGATCTTTGCAAGCGCCCCTCCCATATTGTCCGTAGAAAGCACAACATTTCCGCTGCCATCTATAATACCACTCCAATACCCCTTCGTTACATTCACCATGCCATCCTTGCCAAAGTTGCCGGCTCTGTCCCATTCCGGCTGTATGACAACTTTGCCGGTGCGGTCAAGAAAGCCTGCTTTTTTATTTTTGTAAATGTTGATATAGCCGTTTTCAAAGTGACTATGACCAACATCATCCCATTGCAGCTCTGAAATGATTTTTCCTTCTGTATTGACAAATCCGAGCTTTCCATTTTTCCTTATACCTGCTATGCCTTCAAAAAATGTAAGTTGCTTATCATATTCCGGCGGAATGACCAGCTTACCCGTTGTGTTGTTCACGCATCCCCATTTACCGTTTTTGCTTACATTGGAGACTTCGCTGTTTTGATAAAAGAGAAAATCCCATTCAGGCTTTACGACCAATTTCCCCTGAGCATTGATCATACCCTGCTTCCCATTTTGTTCCACAAGGTAAAAGCCATTGCGGAATTCAATCCTGGTGTATTGCATTGGAATGACAACTTTTCCAGTCTTGTCAACAGCACCGTACTTTCCTGCCTTTTTGGCAATGGCCGTTCCATTCGCAATACTGCTGATGTCCTCATAAATGAAAGGAACCAGTTCCTTTCCAGATATATCGATACAGCCGTATTTGTTGTTTTTTACGGAAATAAACATATCGTTTTCATATATTGCCATGGTCATACCGGAATATGGATCCGTATCCCACTTTTCAGTTCTGACAAAAATCTCGTTTTTAGATGTCAGCGCAGTATTTCCGCTGGCATTCAGAAATGAAGAAACAAAATTCCCGCCCTCCAGCTTGACCGCATGGTAAAGAAGAGTGTTCTTCATCAAAAATCCGCTTATGGCGTAATATTTCATCGGGATAATCCATTTGCCCTTTGTATCGATTACTCCTGCCGTGCTGTGATACTGGCGGCCCGAGCTGTCAATACGGCCTATGGTATAGACTACAGCCTGCCCCTTGTAAAAATGATCAATTTTGCATTCGGCCGGCAAAGTAAATGCCACTTTTCCGTCCGGGCCAACAAATTCATTCGTTGTGTTGTTCTTTTTTCTTTGACCCAGAGCTGAGTTTTTGCCTGTTACATAAATTTTATCAAATTTGGTATCCATTACGGTCTTTCCGGTCAGATCCTTCAGACCAAATTTATAATTCTTTTTAACTATAATAAGGTCTCCTCTTACACTAGCCGAATCCCATTCCGGTTTCAACACCGTTTCCCAGTAATACTTGCTGGACCCGACCCGGTAATCCTGTTTTAAGCTCTGCTGCTGTTTACCAAGTACATTCCCCAGCACTTCATTTACAGTAGTATAAACTTCGCCCCTGAAAAATTCGTCATCTCTGGCTTTAAATCCATAGTCGTGAATTAATCTTCCGAAGCCCCTGCCTTTATAATAGTCTACCAGTTTCTTCTGTATCTCCTGCTCCAGGGCAGGTGTAATTTCAAGTTGTTTAGTATACTCCGCTCTTCTTGCATTCAGCGTTTCCTGATATACGCTCCAGGTATAATCAGCCGAGCCTCTTACATAGTCTATATCAGCTGCTCTTGCATTTTCCTTGATCATTTTGGCAATCTGTGCTTCTTCTTCTGCTTTTAGATAAGAATATAAGACATTGTTATTGCTTTCTGCAAATACACCCGCGTTTGAGAATAGAATACCAAGGGTTAATACCACTGCAAGTATTTTTTTTGTCATATTTACCTCGTTAAATTGTTTTAATCGCTGGACAGTCCAAGACAATCATTATTATATATATTTTACCATAAATTTCATTGATTTTCAACCATAATTTGTGTGGAAGTATGCATATAGCCTGCCCTGCCAGCATCTGCACGTAATCCCACATTATCTCTTCCGTTTTCGTGCAACTAAAAAAGATTGCCTGAAATATCAGACAACCTTTACCTCTTTATGCCTTCGATATGTACTGAAGTGCGGGTAACCGCGGGACTATTCCTCAAACATCTGCTTCAGCAGCTCCATCTGGGACATCAGCAGCATTTCACACTTGGATTTGAATATATGGAGCTTTTTCTTGGAATCTTCATATTCAAACTTGATTTTAACTACTTCCTGGTTGGCATCGTTGATCAGCTTCTGGGCTCTTACCTCGGCCTCGCGAATAACATTTTCGGCCTTCTCATAAGCATTCTTTTTGATGTCCTCGCCGGTCTGCTGCGCCACGAGAAGCGTATTCTGCAGCGACTCCTCAATGGTTTTGTAATGCTGCAGGCCTTCGTTCAGCAGTGCAAGCTTGTCTTTTAGTTCTACATTTTCACGGATATAAGCGCTGTAGTCTTCAATGACTTTATCGAGCACATCGTTGACCATATCCTCGCTGTATCCCATAAACGTTTTTTTGAAAGTGATGTTTTGCAGATCATTAGGTGTATAATTCATTACGCAGCCACCTCTTTATATTAATTTCTTTATCAGTATCGCCAATCGGTCCTTCCGGGTCCTGCCGCCCACTTTTTCAAGCACGGCTCTCCCCTTGCCTTTTAAGCTGATGGTGTCTCCCTCTTTAACCGCTTTGTCGGGATTCAATGCCATTTCCCAGTTTAAATGGACTCTTCCCGCTTTGATAAACTCAACCGCCTTGCTCCTGGATATACCAAAGGCCGGTGCACAAACACTGTCCAGTCTCAATGCAGCAACCGTGGTTTTAATATCTGCCGCCTTCGGTTCGGGTACGGATAAATCAAATATATCCAATATTTTTACACTTACACCGGTATTTCCGACTTTTTGCAGATTTCCGGAAATATATTCCGCCATTTCACTCAGCACAATAATGCTGCATTGCTCTTCCGAAACAATGATGTCTCCGGTTACTTCCCTTTTGATACCCAGTGCCATCAAGGCACCGAGATAATCCCTGTGCGAGAGGCTGTTCCGGGCGCTGGGTGTTACCGAGAGAACCTTTATCAATCCGGAAGCATATTCTTCCAGCTCATCGTCATCTGCATACTCATGCCTGAATAGAACAAGCGATCTTTCTGCGGCGGGATAACCGCCTTGAAAAGTATACTCGCAAACGCCAAAAGATGCCAGAACTTTTTCAGCCAGTACAACCTGATGCGGATCCAGGAATTCCGAGTGTGAAAACCTGTTTTTTCTTGCGGTTGCTTCGGCTCTGTCCAGCAGCTTTGCCATAACGAGTCTGTCTTCAGGCTTTTGGATTGATTTCAGCAGTCCTTCCTTACTCAGCATTCTATTAGCGCAGTAAGCCAAGGATAATATTTTTCAATATGCCGATCAGTATGAATGCAATAATCGGCGAAAAATCAAACATCATATTCTTTCCGAAGGAAGACCGTGAAATAAGTGATCTGATAGGCGCCAGCACAGGCTCCGTAATCTGGTACAGCAAATCAATCAACCGGTGTTCTTTCGGCACAGGCAGCCATGACAGAAAAACCCTTATCAATATTGCCAGTTCAATAACATTGAATATGATTCCTACTGCCTGATATATAACAGAGTTCATTTAGTTCCTCCAAAAGTCTTCATGTTCTGACAAAACAACTATTCACTTTATTTGACCCAGGGAAATGCGCCCCTGTTTTTCAACTCGTCCTTGAATTCCCCCATGATGTCAACATTGTTGGGAGCGATCAGGAATATTCCGGTCGAAACCTTTTGAATATCGCCGTCCAAACCGTAGACTGAACCGCTGAGAAAATCGACGACCCTCTGAGCTGTTTCTTTGTTGAGATTTTCAAGATTTACGACAACCGGTTTTTTGTTTTTCAAATGATCGCAAACATCCCGGGCATCATCAAAGCTTTCGGGCTGCATGATCACTACCTTGAATTGATTATTGGAATGAATATTGACGACTTTACTCTGCTGAGATTTTTTCGTAAAGGAATGCAAATACTGTGGTGACTGATGGTTTTCTTCCTTGATTTCATCCTGAAGCTCATCCGTTATTTCCTCTTCCTCAGACTCCCAACCAACCAGATTCAGCATCTTGTTCAGTAGCTTTGCCATTTGTAAATCCCTCCGTTTTTCTTTCGTTAAAAGCGTATAATACCTGTGCCCGTAAACGTTCAGGCAGCTGTCATTAACGTTTCCCAAAAATCGCGGTACCAATTCTGATCAGATTGGCACCTTCTTCTATAGCACCCTCAAAGTCATTGCTCATGCCCATTGAAAGGCAATCCATATCTATATTATCAATATTTTCCTTCCGTATGTCAATAAGTAATTTTCGAAGGCCCGCAAATACCCACCTGATCTCCTCAGGGTTTTCAGCCAACGGAGCGATGGTCATCAAGCCTTTTACTTTGATATTTCCCATACCGCTTAGTTTTCGGATCAAATCAAGCGCGGCTTCTGTGGCAACGCCGAATTTGGATTGTTCCTCTGCAATATTGACCTGCACAAGCACTTTTACACACCTGCCGGATTTTTCAGCCCGCTTCTGAATTTCCTCCGCCAGCTCCAGCCGGTCCACCGAATGGATCATGTCCACCTTGTCCAGTATGTATTTTACCTTGTTTGTCTGCAGATGTCCGATCAGGTGCCAGTTGCATTTCATATTGATCCTGTCGAACTTCTCGCACAATTCCTGAACCCTGTTTTCTCCCAGCTCGGTAATGCCCCATTCCAGCGCTTTTTGAATTCTGTCTGCATCCACGGTTTTACTTACCGCAATAATTTTAATATCCTCCGCGTTCCTTCCGGACCGGGCGGCAGCAGCCTGAACCCTTGCAAATATATTCTCGCAATTATCATGAATAAATTGAAGGTCTTCACTCATTTCCCGACAATTTCTCCTTCCTTGATTTTTTCCGGATTCAATATGTATGTATCATACAGGTTTACCGTTTGCTTGATCTCATTTTCCGGCGTCCGGATAATTGCATATTCCTCATCTCTGCTGAGGATTTCCACTTTTCTCAGTGCCGCCACATTATACTTAACCAGCATCAGTTCCGCCGTTGTGCCGTCGTGTGATATGTTCAGCAAGCTTCGTAGTGGCACTTTAAGTCCTTCCTCGTTCTTCTTTATAAAATCCATATTTACCACTCTTGAAGAAGAAAGCTGATCCGAACCCCTGTTTGACATAACAACGAGTACAACCCTGCCGTCCTTGTCAGCCTGACCGGAAGATATCACTTCTCCGTTTGTCTCCAGTCCGATATCATTAATCCGTATTTTTATGCTGTCGCCTGCCTTGAAATTTTTCGCTTCTGCAGCGCTTATTACGGAGGCAATATACAGGTCATTGCTCCTTATGACTTTCACCAGGGGCTTCCCGGCCTGTGCCCCGCCATCGTTCACACTATAATTGGCGTAGTCCTTACTGATTTTATCCAGCTGAGCCGGTTTCAGGCTTTCAATGTTTTTCGGCGTCAAAACGGTCTCGTAGCCGTCTATGATATAGGACACAATACCGGAAACATTGGATACGACCTGTACCGTATTCATTTTGAGTTTATTCTGTACGGCAAGCTTTTGTTGCTTCAGCGATTTGATATAGCTGTCTGTGGTGTTTTCACCTACGATTTCCGCCTTTTTCTCGACAATCTTTCCTATTTCCTGACGGTATCGTCCTATATCCGAAAAGCTTTGTATATTGCAGGCGGCAATAATGTTGCTTACCTGCCTCCCGATTTCTTCATCCAGCTTTACCAGATCCTCTGAAAAGAAGTCTGCCTTTTCCGCCTTCTCCAAACGTGCTTTCACGATTTTCCGGTTGATTTCCTCCATCTCCTGCAGAAGTGTATCGGATTTGCTGTTCAGAACGGTTGCCACCAGGGAATACGCCGGCGTTTTCTCACCTTCAGCTATTTCGGCAATTACTCTGCCTTCCAGTGCAGGTGATTCAATCAGTACTTCATCTCTTATCAGCACTCCGTTTGCATTGATGGATTCTTCTATGGTGCCTATTCTCAGGATGTCCTGCGCGATGGTGCCGCCCGACAGCCAGGTCATCAGCGAGGGTATGTACAGAAGTAAAAAAATTGCCGCGAGCAGACCCCCCAAAGTGAGACGCCTGAAAATGGCTCTATTTGGCGAGACCGGTTTTTCAGCAGCCTCTACGGCAGCCTCCACAGCAACCTCTTCCGCCGCATCACTCCTATGGTCTCTCAATTTCCTGTTTTCCTTTAGTTTTTTCATTTTCTCTTTTGCATCTTTTTCATTCATAACATTAAAACCTTATCAGTTGTCTTTCCTGCATGTATTTTAAAGCAATCATCACACCCAGCTTAACATGCTCGTAAACAAGACCTCCCTGCATATAAGCAGTATAGGGAGGCTTCAGCGGGGC